>CAMOXM010000079.1:0-6710 GCA_946629155.1 uncultured Spirochaetaceae bacterium
CCCTCGCGCTTGCATATACGCCTGGATCTCTCATCGAGGCTGACATCGATATAGAACTTGAAGTCTGCATCCTTAAGCATCCAAATAGACAACCTGGAAGCCAAAACGCAATTCTCATGCTCCATCGCTATGCTGACCTGCTTGGCATCAAGCTCAAAATCGAACTTATCATCGCTTTTGGCCATTCTGCAAATATCGGCAAACGAAACGCCTTTCTCCACCGACAAGTTTCTGAATGTATAATTGATGTTCTCATACCCAAGCTTATCGGCCACAAGGTTAGACACCGTAGTGTTTCCGCAACCCGAAAGTCCGGAAATCGCGATTCTCATTTCTTCTTGCTCAGCTTCTTGCTGCACTCCTTGCAGACATTCATCTTGCTCCCCTCTTCGCCAACCTCATAGAGAAGCTTGATACCGGTCCTCTTGCAATTCGGACACTCCCCCCTGCCTTTTTTCGTCAATTCGGCAAGACCAGCACCCCTGTGTGTTTTCGCCATAATCACCTCTATCTTTCAAAATAATTCGATCCAAATCGATATTTTTCTTAAAATTGATTTCAAAATTTTGCTTTTGACTGAAGTATTCTACTCAAATGAAACCGAATTGTCAACCTATTTTATATACGATGGCGAGCACCTGCGGGCGATAAACCGCCCAATCGTTCCGACGCAGCAGGCCATACGCAAAGTATTGTCCTGCTTAGCGTCGGAACTTGCATAGACGGTTTCTCATCCCGCAACTGCTCGCAGGGGTTTACGGAGGCTTTGGATAAGTTTACAAAATGGCGGGCACCCGCGGGCGATACGAACGGAGAACATCGTGCGGCCGCGCGGCGAGGCCTCGCACCGCAAGGGCTCGCGCGGAACCGGCCGGCGCAAAGGCGGAAGGCGATAGCCCGGACCAGAGCCTGCGGGAACCGGACAGAAGCCGTTTCGCAAGCGTCGGCGGCGTCCTCGCCTTACGGCACGGCGGCGGACGGTTCCGCAGCTGATTGCAGCGCAATCAGCGCGCAGCCGCACGGCCGCGGGCGGAGCGACTACAATGCCGCTGGAACGGCATTGATATGCAAAGCACTGTCTTGATTTGCTCATGTTTCATAATTCACATCTGCAGAAAGCTCAGAAATTATAATCAGGTTCTAACACGATAGATGTCTGCCGGCTTTTTTACAAAACCTGCGTTCAAACTTGTATTTTGCAGGAACATTTCCCATAAGGAAGTTTTCACCGCTTTTTCTCCGCTCCATAGTCACCAAAAGGTTCTGCATTATGATGATGGCTATATGGAATTCGTCGTTCGGCATGCAGAAGAAACTATCAGAAGACTTGTCAGCTCGTTTCCAGCTGTTCTGGTAGTCGGAGCAAGACAAACTGGAAAATAACGCTCATGAGAATAATAACGGACTCAGCAAACATCGCTTATCTTACATTTGACGACCCGTTGGAAGAAGCATCTGCGAAAAACGATCCTAAGGCTTTTATGGAATTGCACCCGTCCCCGCATGCTTTTGAAGAAATCCAATATGACGGTTTCTCCGATAGCTTCATTCCAGCGAAAGATTACATCTTTGAAAGAAATAAAGCGCTGTCGAAAACAAGATATTCCGTCAAGGATACGTGGGATCGCATTTATCTTGGAGGCTATCCGGAGGTCATAAAGGGAACGGTCAGCACAAAGGATTTCTACCCTAATTACAAACATATATCGAAAGAGACATGCGAAAGCTCGCACAGGTTGCGAATGAGACCCAATTCATTCAATTCATCACCATAGTCGCATCGCGAACAAGCCAGCTCGTGAATTACGGGGACAAGGGAAAGATTGCGGAACCAGCGAAGCGACCGCAAAAAAGTGGCTTATGCTTTTAATAACAAGCGGACTCGTCCATCTTTTAAGGCCGTATTGTGCAAATGTTGAGAAACGCGTGGTGAAAACCCCGAAGCTTTATTTCATGGATACGGGTCTTGCAGCTTACCTCACCCGATGGGCAAATCCGGAAGTAATGCAAAACGAAGCCATGGCAGGCGCGTTTTTTGGAACTTATGCCGTGAGCGAAATCATAAAATCATTTGCCAATAACGGCGTAGAGCCGCCAATTCACTTTTACCGTGATAAAGACAAAATCGAAATCGATTTGCTGATTGAAGATAACAGCACCATATATCCGATTGAAATCAAAAAACTGCCTCACCCAATCTAAAAAAATGCGCGGATCTCCAAAATTGATGATATTTCAATAATTCGCGAAATTTTGTATAATGGAAAGAATGAGTGCCATGCGATTGGACATACGGATAAAGCCGAGATTGCTTTTCACATATTTGTGCAGGGAATTCATAATCAATTTCACTTTGTCGTTCCTTTTCTTCTTCTTCATATACTTTATCAACCAGATATTGCTCATACTCCAGCGCGATGAGGTCAAGAACCTATCCATCAGAGTCATAATCGAGCTTGTGCTGCTATCTACGCCCCAATTCCTCATCTTCACTTTTCCATTCAGCACGTTGACAGCCGTCGCCATGCTCACGGGAGACTTGGCAAGCAAGAATGAGATTTTAGCCATGCGCTCTTTGGGGCTCAGCCTCAAATCGATCTACATGCCGTTGCTTTTCATGTCGATTCTGACATCGTTCGGAACATATTGGATTGCCGATTCGGTCAATCCATGGGCGGCCGATCAATACAAGGTGGTATATGCCAGGGTGATAAGGAACATGCCGTCGATAGCCTTGAAGCCGAACAGCGTATCGACAATCGGATCCGTAAGCGTCTCCGTAGGAAACGTTCACGGCGACACAATCGACGACATACGCATTTTCGACACGTCCAATTCGGATCAGGCAAGACTCGTCGCGGCAAAGAAAGGCAAAATGCAGCAAAGAGGAAAAGACAGCTACATATACCAGCTGACGCTCTATGACCCGCAAATAATGTTCACCTCCTCGAATGACGATAAGAAATACACACTCGCAAGCGCAAGGGAAATGGTCTATTCCATAGATATGACCTCGCTGCTTCCGTCATTCGGCGAACCGAACAGCACGCAGGTGAAAACGAAAAAGCTGCTCGAAGTGATAGATGCCGAGAAAATAACGGAACGGAACAATCAGAAATTAAAGGACAAGGAAATCTATGACGCTGCAGTGGTCCTGACCAGCAACACCACCGATGTATATAAGATGACCAATTCCAACAACATATTCTCATCGATAGGAAAAGTTTCGGACAGCCTCAGCAAGTTCCGCAAGACCTTGCGCAAAAACACGACGGCTTTCAGGCGCGTATATAATGAAACCGAACTTTACAAGAGGATTTCGCTTTCCGCAGCATGCATGATTCTGGCGCTTCTGGCATTCCCATTATCCTTCTTCAGGGTCAAACACGGAAAGCTAATAGGATTCGCCATATCCATGGTGGTATCGGTGGCTTATTGGAGCATCCTGTTCTTCGCTCAATTCTCAGCGCTCACCGAATATGAGAAGCCGTTCGCTTGGAAACTCTTCTTTCCAGACACATTTTTCCTCATCATAGCCGTAGCGCTGCTATGGAGGCAGAACAAGACATGATCCTTCTCGACAAATACATTTCGAAGAATTTCATAAAATTGAGCGTTTACACCACCATTCTCACCTCTTTCATGATGATGATAATAGAAATGTTCATAAGCTTTCAGCTGTATTCGAACATGAAAAAGGGTCAGATGCTCATGCTCATGCTATTGCATTTTCCGAACTCTATCAGTCTCGTGGTAGGTCCTGCCCTGCTGTTCGCCACCACCTATTTCATCTCTTCGCTATATTCGAACAACGAATTCATCTGCTTTCTATCCGCAGGCATTTCATATCGGAGGATAATACTTCCGATAATGATAATCGCGGTCGTCTTCACGGCTTTGCTTTTCGCATTCAACGAAAGGATAAAAATACCATTCGATTTGAAATACGACCAAAAGAAAATCGAATACTCGAAAGCATCCGATTCGTTTTCCAAAGACAACAGGAACGTCTCGCTTTCAGATAGGGAAAGAAACGTGACGATCAGGGCGAGCAGATACATAGACAGCAAACAGCGTCTGGAAAGGCTTGACATCGCCACCTTCACGCCAGAAAACACATTGGACGAGAAAGTAACCGCAGAAAGCGCCGAATACAATGCGAAGTCCAAAATATGGAATTTGAAAAACGCGGTCGTCCATAAATTCGACGTGGACTCGATGAATCATTCGGTTACGCATCATGAGCAATACACAATAGATTCGTTCGTTTTGGAGCCGAAGTTCTTCAGAGCCGAGGGCGAAGACGTGAAAACAATGAGCATACGCAGCTCGCTCAGCTATCTCAAGACCATAAAATACATATCGTCGCAAATGTACGCGCAAAAATCCACGGATTTCCTCAAACGAATTTTCACTCCGTTCACCGCCCTGATCATGATTCTCGTCTCCCTATCGTCGAACCTGAAGAACAAGAAGAACGCTCTGATGTATTCCATAATAAGCTCACTGGCGCTTGGCATCGTCTATTACTCTCTTGACATGGCATTCACGCTAATGGCAAAGCAAGGGCTTATCAGTCCTCTCATGGCTGTGCTGACACCGATTGCGGGAATCCTTATCGTATCGCTGTTCGGAGCATCGAGGGTATCAAGCTGATGGGCGTTTTCAAAAAAGCATCCTTATGCAGCGACTTTCCAAAAGCCCTCAAGCATTGCAAGGCGTTTCGACTCGCTATCTTCGCCATAGCAGGCATATTATGCGCCTCTTGCATATCGAATGTCGTCGTGGAGGTCAAAAGCAGCGAGCTCGTCGTCGTCACACGCAATGAATACATGCCATCCGTTTCGGATTTTCAAGACAGCCTGGAATCCGTATTAGGCTCCGAAATCGATTTGGAAAAAGAAAAATACGGATTCTTCTCCTTTGATACGAACGAATTGGAAAGCCTTTCGAAAAATTCAAGGCTAAGCGAAATAATCAAAACAAACCGTGCGCCATCCTCGAATCTCACTCCTTCGAATCCTGAAGATGAAGCGGGCATCAATTCCAAAAAATATGAATTCCACATAGATGCGGACAATTATGAAAATCTTGAGGAAGTATTTCCTGTCATCGGAAACGACAAGGTGAAAACCTACTTGGCCGACTACAACAGGGATATGAGCGAAGAGGAATATCTCGAAATGATAGACTTCGTTTTCGGAGACAATTCCTCGAAGGATCTGCAAAAATCAACCGTGACCATTCTTTTCATAAGCGATAACGGTTTTTCATCGCACAACGGACTCGAAGTCGAAAACGACAATACGCTGCGTTTGGATCTGAGGCTGCTTGATTTCCTTCTCCTGAAGACGCCTATCGCCTTCAGCTTCGAATGCGCCATATAAAGCGCCCTTGAACATTAAAAATCATAGGTTTATAATAAAGGGCATTTCTAAAAACATTTTCAGGTCAATTATATGCTAAAGGAGAAACAAGACAGACATGAAGAAAGTCGATAGCAAGAATTTAAGTTTCAACTATACGAAAACGGCGATGCGGTTCGTATCGGAATACAAGAACGGCAAATGGGATGCCGGGAAAATGACGGATGATTGCAATATCGTCATGAACGAATGCGCCTGCGTCCTGCAATACGCCCAAACCTGCTTCGAGGGACTCAAGGCTTATGAAACGGCAGACGGAAGAATAGTATGCTTCAGACCCGATCTCAATGCGGAACGCATGGTATCCTCGTGCAAGAGGATGAACATGCCGGAGTTTCCCAAAGATCGCTTCATACAGGCTGTCAAAGACGTGGTTGAAGCCAACAAGGATTATGTTCCCGAATATTCAAGCGGAGGGTCTCTCTATGTCCGTCCGTTCATGTACGGCAAGCAGCCTATCATAAACGTGGTTTCGGCAGAAGAGTTCGAATTCAGAATCTTCACCCTGCCGGTAGGATCGTATTTCAAAAAGGCTCTCTCGCTTTGCGTTTCGGATTACGATAGAGCGGCACCTAGGGGAACTGGGAACATAAAGGCAGGCTTGAACTACGCCATGAGCCTTTATCCGACCATGGAAGCGAAGAAAGCAGGTTTCAATGAAAACCTCTATCTCGATCCCGCGACGCGCAAATACGTGGAGGAAACGGGTGGAACGAATGTCATGTTCGTCACCAAAGACGGAAAAGTGGTCACGCCGAAATCGGATTCGATCCTTCCGTCGATCACGAAACGCTCGATAATTCAAATCGCACGCGACATGCTGAACATAGATATTGAGGAAAGACCGGTTGCAATCGACGAAATATCGAATTTCAAGGAATGCTTTCTTTGCGGAACCGCCGCTGCAATATCTCCGGTGAGGAGGATTTCAGATCACGGCAAGGAAGTCACATTCGAAACCGGCAGCAACGAGATGGGTCCTGTCACCAAAAAGCTCTACGATACGCTCACGGGAATCCAAAAAGGCACTGTCAAAGGACCAGAAGGCTGGGTTGTCGATATTTGCAAAGCATAATGGCACTTCCAAAAACCCCAAGTTATGAATAAACACGCCGGTGCTTGATGCACCGGTTTTTTTTGAGGGGATTGCCATGCGCCGGAAGAGCGAGCAGCATGAAGAAAGGGGTTTTAAAAGAGCCCCAACCCCATCTCTCTAAGTCAGGATTTCGGGAGCGCCATCTGAAAGTATGGCGACAGTATGCTCCCATTGGCAGGCAATGCTCT
>CAMOXM010000080.1:0-6665 GCA_946629155.1 uncultured Spirochaetaceae bacterium
TAGAATGGTATGATGAGACGGATGCGCTAAGCGTTGCCAAATATTTCGTCTCTTCCATGGGCGGCAGCCTTTTTTGGGCGGAAGGAACAGCCAACTACGCACCGTACAGGATGATCGGCTCTTCAGATGCCGATTCTGTCATAAGCTGGCTGAGCGACATGAGCAAATGGAGACCCGCAATTGATGTGGAAGACAAGGATTCCGAAGCAGGAAACGACTCCATATCGTATATCGCGGGAGGAATGTTCTTCTCGTATATTGCGGAAAGATACGGTCGCGATGTCATCAATGCCTTCTGTAGCTATTGCGATGATTACAACGAAGCCGTCGTTGCGCTCAACAATTCTACGGACCCCGAAAAGTATAAGAAGTATATCGGAAACGTAAACCGCATAACGCAAAGCGTGATGGGAAGGCAATTCAAGGATGTCTATGCGGAATTCCTAAGGCAGATTCTCAGCGACATAAGCGAAGACGCCACGTTAAAAGGCAGCCTTTCGAGCTGCAAAGCCACGGCTGATTGGGGAATCAACGAGAAATACATGGGGATGTATGCGACACCTGTTCCTTTCGTTTTGGAAGAAGACCTCGTGAACGGGGAAGTCATTGCGAAAAACGATGAAGACGATCCGCTTCCCGAACTCTCATTTGTGCTGCATAAATGGAATAAGATACCGGATACAATCACCCTCGACTCGAACTCCAGCAGTAATGTCAAAAGCTATGCCGTGTGGTTTTAGAGACGACCTAAGTCCAGTTCGGGCAGCAGAACAGCCGTTTCATCTTCCTCTTCCGGCGCGTCCTTGTCTTTCCATGCGACTGTGAAATCAACCTTGGCGTCTTTTATCCTATATCCCTTTCGGAAAAGAGGCATGAGCACATCATTAACAAAGCGTTTTGAGAACTTCAAAACATGATGATTGCCGAACATTATTTCGCCCGAAGGCGCATTGCGAACTACCGCAACCGATAATCCGTCCGAACCATCGCCGACAGGAAATAGCCTTGCTCCGCTTCTCAAACCCAATATCAAACTCTTCTTGAATTTGAAATAGCCGAGGTTTACATCCTTGTATCCGAGCCGCATTATGATTCCATCCGTTTCAGGATAATGGTTTTTATCCGTAAGACACATGCTTGCAGCAACGCATCCATCGAAAACCGAAGAATTGCAATGTATGTAAAGATTGTCCTTTGCCCTCGTCATGCCGACATATAATCTCCTGACTTCAGCATCATCGAGATTACGATTGCCAGAGACCATCATGAACACCGTTTTGAATTCCCTGCCCTTTGCCTTATGGACCGTGGATACGAAAACCGTTCCGACATCGTTTTTCCCGAAGTCGTCGAACTTGGACTCTTTTGCGAAACATTCGAAATCGCTAAGATATTTTCCATGAATGCTGGCGGATTCGAACTCAGCCAACATGTTTCTTATATTTTCCATGCAAGCGCTTGCAAAGTATTTGCTCTCAAGACGGTTCTTCGCCCTTTTCCAAACATCGTCGCTGATCCTGCCATCAAGCATCGAACCGGATTCATCCGATAAGGCTTTAAGAAAATAACGGACTTCGCATAGGTTGCATAGATTGAAATCATCGGAAAGCTGAACGAGTTTGGCGTCTATGCCTTTCTTGACAAGAAGACCTGCGACACGCATTGCCTCCTCATTCGTCGATGTCAAAACAGCCGTATCATCGCAGCAGCCGTATTTCAAAATATGACTCGCAACAGGGACTTCAAGATTTTCCGAAGAGTGCCTCACTACGATGACGTTGCAATCTCCGCTACGCATGGATTCGGCCGGAAGCGTCTTCAACCTCCTCGTCATTCTCTTTGTAAATCTGTTTGCTGCATCGACTATCTTCGGCAAGCTACGATAGTTCTGCGTCATCTCGTATTTTGTCGCACCATATTGCGAGATCAGAAGTTGCATATATCGGGAATCCGACCCGCGAAATTCATATATGTTCTGATCGTCATCGCCAACGGCAATCACCCTCATATCATCATTCGCAGCCATCAGAGCCCTGACCAGATCGAACTCATCGCAATCCATATCCTGAGCCTCGTCTATCACCAGCACGCTCTTAGCTATTTTTCCTGCCTCCGCCTCTCCGCTCGCTATCATCATAGTCGCTTCCGCCACGACATTTCTCGCATCATCAAGGTTGCCAGGTCGTCCTAAAATATCAAAGGCATAGGAATGGAATGTCTTTATCTCAACAAACCCGACGGCATTTCCGACCAACGAAGCCAATCTTTTTCTGAATTCCATTGCCGCCGCTCTGGAAAATGTCAGCATAAGCAAGCGTTCTGCCTTAACATCCTCCAAAAGCAGGAGAGATGCAAGCTTGCGAACCAATATTCTGGTTTTGCCGGATCCCGGTCCCGCTGCCACTACGATACGCATCGAGTCCGAATCATCAATTATTTTCCGTTGCGTTTCGGACAATTCGCCGAAAATCAAATTGTATTTGCCAGGCGTTATGTTCCTTTTTATTTCCTCTTCCCTTTCGCCGTTGAAGTATTTTGACAAAAAACCCTTCCAATCCATTTGAAAGTAATCGCTGACGAAGCCCATAGCGGCATAATAATCCTTCACCACCATGTGAGCATATTCCCCGACTATGTGTATCTGCTGTATTTTCTGCTTATAGAACGCATCAAGAGATTTGTAATCCTCTTTCTTGTATTTTATCTTATTGTCCAGAATCAAACGATTTATCTGCATGGCATTGTACAAAACCAAAAATCCGCCCTCCAAATCCAAGACGCCGATCTTCGAAAGATATAAAAGCGCATCCTCCACATCAGCCAACTTCAAGACGTTTGCAGGCAATGCGAATTCAGGAATGGACTTCATTCTATTGTAAAGCGCTACAAGCGAAAACTCCACAACGGATTTGTCTTTCTCCGTATTACCTGCAGATGCGTTGACATCAATGTCAGGCTTCGCCGCCAGCTCCTGCAGATAATTTATGCAATGCCGACATATTTCAATCCTTTTGCGGAATCTTGACAAAATCGCAGAAAATGAAGCCGCAAGGCAAACAACAGCTCCATAATGCGAATCGATTGATTCGTCATCAAATTCGGAATCCGTCGCCTTGTCGGATTTAGAAACATAGCCCTTGACTTTCAAATAGTTCAGAATCGTCTTGAAAGCCTTCAATGAAGGCTGAGGAAGTCCTGCTTTTCCAGCGGCGTCATTCAATTCCTTGAAATCCAGAAAATGCGGTTTTTCGGTCAAACGATTTAAAAGGAACTCCTCCAATTTCGTAAATCTGCCAAGCGCAATCATCGGGCGATTGACAACGCCAGGATTCGTAATGCTTGCCGTCATATCCTTGCTGTCCTGAAGAAGATTATGCTGACGCATCACATTCACGTAGTAAACCACATCGTCCTTCCGGATGCCCAGCCTGTCGGATATGTAATCTATGCGCGATTCCGCATCATCATTGCCAGCCTTCGATTTGCTTCTGGAAGAAATCATAAATTTCATTATGCGCTTGGATTGCTCCCTGCCCTTATCGTCCAGCATTTCCATCGAATCTATTTTCGCCGCAGCCTCCTCCATATTCTCAGCGAGGATTCCCGTAGCATATACCCTAGGGCAATTGCGTCCTCTTTTCACATATCCGGCGTTTTCGAGTGCTGCAACAGCCGTTCTGACCCTGGTTTCCACATCTTTGGTTTCCGCTTCCCACCCTGCCTGACGAGCAATTTCAAGCGCGGAGCAGCTCACGCCGGTCTTCTCGTGCGTCAGATGTTTTATCGCCTTCCAAACTTGCTGTATCTCGCAAAGGCTAAGCTTGGTCTGATTTAGAAGAATGAAATGCTTGTCGAGGTCATTGTCATTGAACAACACATAGCAATCCGCATTTATATTCTCATCGCGTCCGGCCCTGCCTGCCTCTTGAACATAGTTTTCCAAAGAATCCGAGATGTCAAAATGTATTACAAGCCCCACATCTCTCTTGTCAACGCCCATGCCGAATGCCGAAGTAGCCACGATGACGCGAACCTCGTTGTTCAAAAAAGCATTCTGATTCTCAACCTTATCCTTCGAATCCATGCGCCCGTTGAATGGCAAGGCAGGAATGCCATCCTCGCTAAGCCTTCGCGACAAGTAAAAGGTTCTTTTGGTTCTGGAAACATAAACTATGCAAGGGCATTGCTTATGAGAGATAAGAAATCTTAGCGTATTGTATTTCTCTTCATCCGTTTCCTTATGCAACACATTGTAATGCAAGTTCACGCGAGTGGCTGATGATGTGAAAAGCTCCATTATTATTCCGAGCTTGTTTCTGAAATAATATGAAATATCCGAGATGACTTTTTGCTTGGCGGTTGCAGTGAAGCAGGAAACGGGCACAGGGCTTTTCAAATTCTTTCTGATTTGGTATTCGCGTAAAAAATCGGCTATGTAAAGGTAGTCAACCCTGAAGTCTTGGCCCCACGCTGAAAAGCAATGCGCTTCATCTATTACGAACCTGACGCAATTTCGGGAGAAAATCAATCTTTCCACCGTAGGCGACCTAAGCTGCTCGGGCGATACGTACAGCATTGATGCAAGGCCCGAACTCACTCTTTCGATAGCCTCCGAACGTTCTATCGGAGATAGCAGGCCATTTATTGCCACGGCATCGCAAAAACCGCGTTCGTAAAGATTATCGACCTGATCTTTCATAAGGCTCTGCAAGGGAGAGATTATCACGGTAAGACCATGTGCAACCTCTCCAGCGACCATTGCTGGAAGCTGATAGGCAAGCGACTTGCCTCCGCCAGTTGGAAAAACAGCCAAAAGCGATTTGCCCGAAAGCGCTGCTTGCACCGCCATCTCCTGCAATGGCTCGCCATCGTATTCTCTGAAACCGTCGAATCCGAAAAGCTCCTTGAGTCTCTTTTTAGGATTCAATTCCGATAGGCAATATGAGCACCCCTTTGCGCAAGGCGTAGCGCAAAGCTCGCGCACTATAATGCTTATCATCGGATATTTGCGTTCGAGCCATGGCGGAGTTATGGAATGACTGACCGAAACGTCTATAAGCGCTATCGCATAAGCAGTTTCGATGGGATTGTTCTCAACAAATCTGCCCAATGGCGCATTTTCGCAAATCCTTCCAGCGCACTTCTTGCGAATAGCCGCCTCGATATCAATAGCAGCGGGAATAAATCCAAGAAAATCAAAAAAGGCGGCGAATTCCTTTTTATTGGAAAGAAGGTTTCCGAATATGTCTTTAGCCAAAGCATCAAGCGAATTAAAGGCATTGGCTTCGTCTTGAAAAAGCATCCTCGCTTTCTTGGCATCGCTGAGAGGATTATTGAATTGCTCGTTCTGCAGCTTATCATCCTTGACGAGCGCATGATAAGGCCTGTTGGGAAAAAGAAGCGGCGAAAGGTAAAGCGTATCTATAGCCTTAGCCGTTCCAGACAACTCTGGAATAAGCTTCATATCGAAATCGATTATATTGTGTCCGCAAACGAAATCCGCATTACGAACGAAATTCAGAAAACCAACGCGATTCGCGGAGTGGAACTCCCCTGACCCGCACACGGCTCCGATATCCATGACCTTGCCATCGCCGGCAGCTGCCTCAACATCAAAATACGCTATCGTCTTAGACATCATCTATGATACGATTCTTGTAGCCATCCGTTTTCATGGTTTTGCGTACGCCCTTATCGTTTCGCGTCTGTAGCACATTGTATTTGTTGAGATGCTTCTGGAAAGGCAGATCGCTCGCTATCCTCAAACCCTTGATTAGCATACAGGCCCATATATCTGAATTATAGTCGCAACGGGGATTTATGGCAAAATGTCTTTTTTGCGGTTCTCTATCTCAAAAGCCGCTTGGGAAACGCCCGTAAGATACGCGGCTGGTGCCGTCATGACTCTTTTCCACGCATATCTTATCGTCCATATCATGCAAACAGATGCTATCACTTGCCTTCGATCCATCGCCTCACGACATCAAGAGGGTATTGCGGAAGGTCAGGGTTGCGGTCATCGCCTTGCGATTGGCGATGCTCCGCCAAATCGAACCATTCCTCTGCCTTTTCGATGTTTCTTTCGGTGCCTACGCCGGAATACATCATTTGGCTGACCTTATTCATGGCGAAAGCGCTTCCGGATTTCGCGGCCGATTCGTACCATGCGAACGATTTCTTCAAATTGCGCCTGGTGAATTTGCCCTCATGGAATGCGCGCCCGAGAAACAGCATCGCCTCAACGGATCCGAGCTTCGCCGCCCTTTCGAAATGCGACAGCGCATCGATATTTTTCATCATGTATTCCGGACCTTCTCTCAATTCCAGCTTGCAAGCGTATTCGTACGATGCCCGATGACTTCCCAAAAGCGCCGAGCGAACAAGCCAATCTCTTGCGCCCTTTCCCAAAACTTCATGGGTAACGCCGTGCTTCGAGCACCACAAGCATGCATCAGCATCACCTTGCAGCGCAGCATAAAGACAATACCTTTTCGCCAAATCGAGATAGGAAGCGGAATCCAATATCAAACCCAATCTGAAGACAGCCTTTGTATTTCCCAGATTCGACGCTTTAGCCAGAAACTCCAAAGCCTTGTTGAAATCACTTGCCATCCCCTTGCCTTTCTCGCAAGCAAGCGCCATTTCGAACATCCCATCGCCGCTGC
>CAMOXM010000081.1:0-6637 GCA_946629155.1 uncultured Spirochaetaceae bacterium
CTGATTTCCAATCTTTTTTCGATGTCCTATCGGAAAAAAGTTTTTCAGAAGCCTTCGAACAGGCTGAAGACGATGGTCGGTTCGCAGTCTTGAGTTTCATGAGAGATGGAAACGACATTTTGGCGGCGAATGCCGAATTGCAGCATGCGATTATTTCAAATAACGGCGTTTACGGGAATATGTCGTTTGTCAACTTGCCTTCGGAATTAAGCATCGATGAGGTAGCGGCCTATATCGAATCGGATGATATGCTATCCAAGTGCCGTTTATGTCTGATAAGCATCATGGTCACGGATGATGAGAAGCGGATAGGAGATTCCTTCGTGCTTCATGCGCCATGCGATTTGCATATCTATGATGGCGTCAGTAAAAGAATCGTGAAGTCGCTTGCCGGGCTGGAGAATGTCGGAATCGGTTCGGATAGGCTTCAGGCTAGGAACGATTTGGTCGGCAATCAAATAGGCATGCTTTCCAAATACGTGCTCGAGCTTTTCGGCCGGCTGCTAGATGGAATCGAATAAAGGGTGCTTTTAGAAGCGCCCTAAAAGCTTCAACGGTCGGAATCCGTCGGATGTTTTTTCGTTTGAAACCTTTTTTGCCTTATAGTTGTTTATATATAGTGTTGGGATTCCTGAAAAACTCAGGATTCGAGGAGATGATCGCATGCATTTGACGGATGAGAAGATATACGAATACTTGGACAACGAGATGAAGGCGGATGAGAGCAGCGCGGTTCACAAGCATATTCTCATTTGCCCTGACTGTCAGAAAAGGCTTGAGGAGCTGGAGCGTCTTGAAGCGGATCTAGTCAGCGCTTTTCCCAGCGACAAGGAGATAGCGGATGCTAAGGAGGATATTCTCGAGCAGATGGAGAGGGGCAAGACAGACGATGGGATCCTTTCGTTTTTCAAAAAGACGTTCAGCGTTTCCTTTGCCGGTCTTGCCACCACAGCCGCCGCTTTCGTGATGATAATGATAGGCACCATCGTTGCGCTGAATCCCAACAGCCGCGAAATCGAAAAGATCGTGCCTGCGGCGAATTCCAACATAAGCAGGGAGAACATCTATCAGGTTTCGAATGAAAAGGAGCTATCCCTTGAAGATCACATCAGGGCGATAGAGGAAATGGGCTACAGCGTGGTTCTTGAACCGATAAGGCATTAGGGCGGCTCGGAAATCCGCCGTCATCTTCGAGTAGCTGCAGTTTTTCAGAAGTATTCTTGATTATTTTTAGTGAAACCGTATAATACTAAGAATATGTCGATATCGCATTTGCGGTTTTCAACAATTATTTCACGCGCCAGTAACTCAGCAGGATAGAGTAGCTGCCTTCTAAGCAGCAAGTCGCTGGTTCGACTCCAGTCTGGCGTACTAGAGTTTTATGGGCAAGTACAGGAATTTAATCACCTTTTTCGTTTTCGCGGTTCTTTTCATGCTGCCCTTTGCGGGGTTTGCGGCAATATTCGACGGGTATCAGAAGCTGGATTCCATAGAAACAGAGCATTTCAGAATATGCTTTCCGCCGGAGAATATCGAGTTCGCCCGCAGGACCGAGGTGAATTGCGAGAAAGCGCTTGCAAGCATCAATGATTTGCTTGGAACCGATTGGGAACCAAGCGGCTTTCCGATAGTGATCACCGACGATATTGGTCGGTTGAATGCGTATTATACTTCCAATACGTCGGATCACATAACCTTGTACAATACGGTCTCCGAGGAGGGCGATCTGAGCTGTTTTGAGGATATTGAGTATTCTATCCTGATACACGAGCTGACGCATGCTCTCACTTTGAGCGTGAAGTCGCCTGCGATGGATTTCTTCAGCCTGATCATTGGAGATGTTTTCAACAACTCGTTTTTCATGAATTTCGGCTTGACCGAGGGGTATGCCGTGATGGTTGAGAGTTTGTCGGGAGGCGGAAGGGCCAATGACGTTTTCGCCATGAATAGCATTCTTCAGGGTATCAAGAAGCGCGAGATACTCAGTTTCAGGCGCACATCCGGAGCTTTGGGTCGCGAGCGGACGCCGTCGAAGACGGGATATGTTTTCACGGGTGCGTTTTTCAAGCATATATATGAAAAATACGGCAAGGAGAAAATGGCCGAGTTTACCGCCGGATTGTCATCCAGTCTTTCCATAAAGAGCCTTTTCAGGAATGTGTACGGGATCTATATGGATACGGCGTACGACAACTTCATCACTTCGTTTGTCTTTCCTGAAGAAGTTCCGTCCGATAAGCTCATAGCCGAAGATTCGACTTATGCCAACTTGTTCGATTCGGGCGAAGCGCTGTTCTTTGCGGATACGGTGGCCAAGGAGATTTACAAATACGGCGATGCGGGCGTAGAGGGAGTGATTTCGTTCCGCGACCTCGTTAAGTTCGCATTTTCTTCCGACGGAAGTTTTTTCGGAATGATCGAGTATGAGAATGACAAGCCGGCTCTTAGGATATACGATGTTGTTCGTGGCAGAATCCGTTTTTCGAATAGGATAGCTGATGTTCATGATTTCGCTTTTTCCATGTTCGACGGAGAAACATGCCTTGCTTTGTACAGGTACGATGGAATCCGAAAGACGATTGAGTTCTCCGACATCAACGGAAACGTATTCGCCAAGCATTGCATAGGACGAGGAGAGGATGTCTATTCGCTTGCGCAATGTTCGGATGGCAAAGTGGCGTATTTGAGCAAAAAGGGAATTGAGACGAACGTTTGCATATACGATTTCTCCGCAAGAAAGCTTTATGAGTTCGATGATTCCGAATCAGTCGTCAAAAGAGGGCTTTCATACGATTCCCTGCATGATCGCTTCATTTTCTCGTATGCGAGGAAAGGCGTGGATCCGTCTTCGGTGCATTATCCTAGGCTTGGAGTTCTTTTGCCCGATGGTTCGGGCGGATATGCGTACAAGCTGGCGAACGAGGATTTGGAAGGCGGAGTGATTTCTCCGAAAATCGTAGGCGAAAATCTTGTTTTTATTTCCGACGGATATGCGCAGGACAGCATAAGGTTCGCGCCTGTGTCGTCGATGACGTTTTTCGAATATCCGTCGCAGCTTGGCGAAGTCGGCATGACTTCCGAAGAGATTGCAGATAATGCCGTCTCTCCGAACGACGCCACTCCACACCTGATGTGGTGTACTTTCGGCAAAGATCATGCGCCTTCTCCGGCGCCAAGCGGCAGAGTGCCGTTCAGGCACCATCCTTTCGTCAGATCGCTGCCATTTGCTTCAAAGGGGCTGCTGCTTCCTGATTTCGGACGACTTGAAGCGCCAGATTTTGCAATCGGAAACGAAAGGCCGTCATCCGATTCGTACGGCTTGCTTGTACAGAATAAGGAGTTTACGGATCAATTCCACTCGTCTTTTTCAGCGCATTACGTGGTTCCCAGGAAGGGCAAAGTCGGAAAGCATCATATAGATATCGATTATACGCATGCTTTCGAATCGAAGAGCCTTCTGATGAGTTTGACCCTCAAGCCGATCTTGAAGTTTGACGATAGCGTCACGCAGACTCGAACCCATTTTGATTTTTCGACCGCATTTTCTGTCGCATGGACGAAGTGCTTTGCCACCAATCGCGCATTCCAAATATCCGGAAACGTCGGTTACGACCTTCCGCTGTACGAGAGCAATGTATATGTCCGGGATAGCTTGGGCTTCAATTTGAATCTAGCCTATACTGATCTGATCCAGAAGGGATACGGTTTCAGGAATACGCTCGGATTCAAGGCATCGTTGAGGACGAACGTGAGCGATGTCAATACGCACTTCAAGAATTCATCCTTTCTGTTCTTCCCATCTGCGCAACTTACCCTGAGCTTTGATCTTCCTAAGCTCATACCTGTTCAGAATACGCGCACGCTCACATATTCCCTTCCCGTTTCCTTGAGCCTTTCGGTGTTCTACAGATATACGCCGTATCAGAAGAATGCGTTGACTTCGGATCATAATCTGGAAGCGAAGCTGAGCGCTAACATGCTTCTCTTCTCTGTGGATTTGAGCGAGACGTTCATGGATGTTCCTTTTGTGGTGAGGGCTTTGGCGTTGGAGTTCATTCCATCCGCGACATACCTGAATTATACGGAAAATCCCCTGGCTGATCCTGTGGCGTATGATGGGTTCAAGTTCGATTTCAGCTTCTTGACTTATGCAAGGATTGCCCCGACCATACTCGGCACGTATTTCACTTCGTTCTTCTTCGATATCGGGGTTCGATATTCGATTTGTCAGGAAAACGTCGGCGACAGCTTCAAGGGAGTTCCGCTTTTCTATTTGGCTGTCAATGGGTCCGGATTATTCGGTGGTGCTTTCGGAAGTGGCATCTGATGCCGTTCGACGAACAGGCGCTTGAATTTTCGCTTTGGCGATCTTTTGCTGAAAAGCACATAGCCTCTCACTCCCTTTTCGACTTCAGGGATTCCTTAGGAGATTTCGTCTTTTCCGTCGGGGACTTTCACGACAGGCATGAAAAAATCCGCATGTTGCTGGAACACGTCTCTCAACTCGAAGAGACGGGAAAACTCGAGCTTCAGGCTCTTAAGAGGAATCGGATTCCGAATATACGCTTTATAGCTGATGCGGATATGCTGACGGGGTTGTCCGCCGTTCAGGTTCGCAAGGTTTCGCTATTTGTAAGGCAAGCAGCCGTTTTCTTCAATTTGTTTTCAAAACTCGATTTCATGCGTTTTGCGATCCCGGAAGAGCTCATATCCGCTTCGTCCGAGCTTTTGCCGTTCATTGACGAGCATGGGAGCATATCCGACTCGCATCCTGAAATCGTTCCGTTGCTCAAAACATTGAATGCGCTTTTCCACGACAAGAAGGAATACAAGAAAAAATTCGTATCCGAGAATTTCGACAATCTTGAAATAAAGGAAACGGCATTCAGAGACGGCGAGGAATTCTTCGTATTTAAAAACGGTGGCGTTTTCAATATCAAAGGCGATGAGAAAATCGATGGCGCAACGAAAAGGCGTTCCAATAGCGGTAAAAGCGTCTATGCCCAAACGAAAAGACTGAGCGATTACGTCAGAAGCGAAAATCGGATTGAGGCCAGGATAGAGGAAGCGAAGAGAAAGATAATCGTTCGCTATAGTGCATTATACATGAAAAGCAGGGATGTTCTCACGGACGCTTTGCGAAAATGCATGGATTCGGATTTTTATTTCATGATTTGCGAAGTTGTCGCCGCTAACGATTTGAAGGAAACCGGCATAAGCGATTGCTTTGCGATAGAGAACGCTTTCAATCCGATGATAGGTGCTCCGGTGCCGTTCTCGTTTTCGACTGATCTGAAACGATTTGTCGTGACGGGTTCCAATGGCGGCGGCAAGACGGTGTTCTTGAGAACTGTCAGCCTTCTTGTTTTGCAAAATCAATTCCTCACTTATGCGTTTGCCGGACAAGCATGCGCTTTGCCTTTGTTTTCGAGCATATATACGGATGTGTTCGACAGGCAGGATGTGTCCGAAGGGTTGTCCGGTTTCACTTCGCGCGTAAAGGATTTGGCGACCATATCCCATGCTTGCGATCTCGGCTCTTCCTTGCTTGTCATAGATGAAATCGAGAGAGGGACAGGAGATAAGGATGGTTTCGTCTTATATGAGGCGTTGCGCGAGCTGGCGGAGGAGTCAGGGCTTTGCATGTTCGTATCCACGCATAGTTCGCGGATAAAGGAGCATTCTTTGCTCGATGATGGGGCGGAGAAGCTTTCGTTTTCGTACGACAGGGATAGCGCGCGTCCGGACTTTAAGATGATGAAGGGGCTTTGCTTCGAAACGAATGCCATGGATATATTGCTGAATGCCGGCTTTTGCGATTCGACAAGGGAAAAGATAAGGGAATTCTATGATGGGCTTGCATGCGAATTCGACAAGAACGATATTTTGAAAAGGACTGCATCTCTCATCGAGAAGGAAAAGGCGAAACATGCTTTTCTCGACGAGAAGGAGAATGAGCTCCGCGAAATGGAGAAACGCCTTATATCCAAAGAGGAGGAGCTGGATCTGATGTCCGTCCGCTTGCTCGAGAAAGAGCGCAGTCTCGCCGTCATGTTAAAGGAGAAAAGGAGCTTCCGACGACAGGCTGAAAAGAGCGAAGCGCATGGAACAGAATCGCATCCAGTTATTTTAAAGGATGCCGAAGGCATAAACAAGGAAATATCGGTTTTGAAATCGCGACTTAATGACATAGCGATGCTTAAAGATGCGAACTTCAATGCAGGCGATGAAATAGTCGTAGCGAGAAATGGGGTTCGCGGTCGTATTCTCGATGTTGACGGAAGCGGAAGAAAAGTGAAGGCGGCGTGCGGTAGCTTGATTCTCACATTGAATTTTTATGAAATCAGAAAAGCAAGCGCCAATGCTGTTTCTCAAAAGGGTGAAACCGCATTTGTTCGCAGCAATTCCTCTGCCAAGCTTTTGCTGGATCTCAGGGGGATGAGAAGAGAGGATGCAATCGAGAAGCTGAAGAGACAAATCGACTTGGCGATACTATCTTCGCTTCCGTTTTTCAGCGTGATATGCGGGATAGGAGAAGGCATAATCCGTCAGGCGTGCATTGAGACATTGTCGAAATACTCGAAGTTCTTCAATGTCGAACTATCCCAAGACGGAGGCAAAATCGAAATTACGCGAT
>CAMOXM010000082.1:0-6554 GCA_946629155.1 uncultured Spirochaetaceae bacterium
GGAAGAGGAGAAGAAGAAGAAAGAGGAAGAGGAGAAGAAGAAGAAAGAGGAAGAGAAGAAGAAGGCCGAGGAAGAGGAGAAGAGGAAGGCGGAGGAGGAGAAGAAGAAGAAAGACTCCAAAGCAGGAACGGCCATTTTCGATAACAAAGATGATATGGATGCCCCTGACACTTCCAAACGTCCGATGGAAAGTGCGGAGCCCCTGAAACCCAGGTCGAAAGAGGAGCCGGATGTCAGGCATAAGGTTCTTGAGAGCGCCGATGACTATAAGACGAGATATCCTTATGAATCTAAGGGCAAGGAAGAAATGGACGAGATGAGGGAGAACTTCAAAAAGCACCAATTCGATACGGTGGATAAAAATGGCAAGTTCATTTCCGAAACGGATGAAGCAAAGAAAGAGAGATTGGCCAAGGAAGCACCCTTTAAAGAGCGTGTTAAGGTTGCCGAAGAGAAACTGACACAAGAGTTCAGATCCGAAAAATACGCCAAGCAATATGTCAAGAACGAGCAAATGCTCGGAAGGTTCGGCAACGATAAGTCCGGCGAAGATGCGCCTAACAGATGGAAGGATGACCCAAATGGGAAGAAAGAGTTTTTGAATGGACATGATGCCGACGGTCGCCGGAAGGCGCTTAAGGATGCCGGCTTCAAGCAGGAGGAAATAGACAAGTACATGAAGAGATATGACGAGGAGATGTCCAAACTCAAAAACGTGGACTTCAAGAAGTTCGATGCGCCGTCCGGAGGAAGCATATTCGATGCGCCGCCCGGAAAGGACAAGTCCGATGCGTAAGAGAGAGAAGAGGGAGAAGGCCGAAGCGGCGGCCAAGGTTGGAGGCGATAAGGAATCCTAAGAAGTAGAGAGGATTAGCGGATGATGGACCGGGTTGGAGTCAGGAGGGGCGATTATGCCGGATAATGATAATAAAAGCAAGATCGAAAAAGTGAGCTTGGAGATTGAGAAGACGGATAAAGAATTCGTGACCGATGATGGTACTTCCCAATGCTTTTCCTTCTTGTGCGATGGGGCCATGGATATCATCCAGACCGAAGGGGAGATGCTGTTCAATGTCGTCGATGATGTGATGTTCATCACAGCCCAGAAAGGAACCATAAACATGATGGCTGGCGACAATGGAGACGGCAAGCTCAAGCTCGATTGCGACAAGAAGAAGCTTAGCGTTCAGAGCAAGGAGCCTGCTTTCGGAGAGGATGAGGTCGTTTCCATTTCGCCGGATGCGGTAGGATGCAAGCATCATCCTGCGATGCTGTATGACAAGGGAAAGGCCGTTTACAACATGACGACCGTGCCGCCTAGCGTTACGCTGAACGATGCATGGGCGATGATAAGTCCATTCCCCGACTTGGGCTTGAAAGTCGAGGCTTTGATCAAGAAGGAAGTCAAAGTCGATCATACGTTCTGCAAGAAGGAGGGTGAAGGGTATATGGCTACCGTGGGCGATACGGTCACTATAAAGCATAAGTTCAAAGGCGCTGGAGACGTCGTGCCGCCTTGCAAGGCGAGCATGGTCGGCAACTTGTATGCTGCCGGAATGCCGCAGCCGGTTCCCTTCCCGTGGACCACTACGAAAGGAAAGGTTACTGTCGAGCAAGTGCCGCCTGCAACGCCTCCGCAGGCGCCTGCTTGGAATCCCATGACCTTCTTCGACGCGCAGATGGATCAGGATTGGTGGATGTCGCAAGACGCTCCTGCAGGCGACGAAGTGGATGTGGATAAGTCCATACAGAGCTCCGGCGCTTCGACTAGCGTGTTTTGCGAAGACAAGGCCATCGCATTGAAAGACAACCACAACATGTGCGTCAACGATTCGATGGCCAAGGAGAAGTGCTTGATGATCAAGTAGTTCCGTTGCGGCTGTCGAGTTTGTTTTTCGGGGGGTTCCGAATGGATATGAAGGATATTTCGTATGATGTATGATGTTTATTCGTATGGCAACGGATGCTATGCGTATTTTGCCAAGGTAGTCAAGAACTACGACGACAATGAAAAGAACCAGATGCACTATGGCGAGGTCATGGTGCAGGCTGTGCCGTATGGCGTGGATTTCGATGGGTCGGTGGATAAGCTGGAATCGCCGCTGGGTCGGGTGTGGCTGCCGTATTTGTGCGACCTTACGGGAGCCGATGCCAGGCGAGAGAAGGAGACTGCGAAGCAGGATAGGCTCGGCTTCGGCTTCCATTGCATGCCGGAAGTCGGTAGCCTCGTGGTGGTTCTCGCAGTGGAAAGCGGGCTTCCCGGCTATGCGCAGCATGTCGTCATAGGCAGTTTTTGGAACAAGCAGCTGCTGCCTCCTCAGCTTGATGATTTTTCGTATAAGATCGCCGGTGAAACGGAATACAAGATGGATCACCTCAAAGGCGACGGTGAAAATGCCATTCAGCAGCTTGCCGATACGAGATACTACAGGACGAAATCCGGTGCTACGTTCCTGCTTGACGACGTCAAGAAGATATTCGGATTCTACAAGCTTCCTGCAAAGGAGAAGGATGCGAAGAAGAAGGCGAAGCTGACTCGATATTTCATGGTCGATGAGGAAAATGCGAACTTGGATATCAAAACCGGTATGTTCTATGTTTGCGCGGAGAACATAAACATCAAAGTGGGGAAAGGCCTCACCATAGATAACAAGCAGGATGACGGCCAATTCTATGTCGGCACGGACAAAGGCCTTTTGAACGCCCATGCGCAGAAGGATAAGTTCGATGTAAATGCTAAAAACGAGATAAACAAGTACGGGAAGAAGATAAACCTGAACAAAGGCAAGAAGAAGGATCCGAACAACGCCAAGGCGGACAATCCGTCGCCGACCGATCCTGTCGATCCCGATAAGGACGAGAAGCAAAAGGAGCAGAAGTTCTTCAATCTGGCGATTCGCCGCATTCTCGAGATAAACGTCTTGCGTGAAGACGAGAAGTTCATGGGTGAGGGCAATGTCATTCGCGTGGATAAGGGCACGATGCCGTATTCGGGAGATAAGGACAAGCCTGATACCATGACTGTGAAAGGCGTCGAGCTGAGTATTCAGGTGGTTGAAAACGACTTCAATCTGATAATGGCCCCGATAGACGATGTATTCGGCGATGACAAGAAGTTGTACGAGTTGGTATCGGATGATATAGTGGAGCCGACAAGCAAAGTATTCACCAAGTTCGAGCGCACTTCGAAAGATACATGGAAAGGCCACAAGGAGAAAAATCCTAATGCGGATCCTAGGGGTTGGCTGGAAGCCAACAATGCTCTGATTGAAGCGGATCTGGATTTGAACCAGATAACGGCAGAGGACGGCAAGGAGACGGTTGATGTCATAAGAAGGGTGGTATTCAAGTGCAACAAACGACCTGAAGGGAAATCGTTGGAAGTGCGCGTTCATTACTTAGATCCCAAAATCACTTTTCCCGGCGAATGCAGTAGTGATGGGATTATCAAACCCTCTTACACTGCGAAGGATAATGCTATCGTTCTCGAAACTTTCACGAAAAGCACTTGGCGAACGGTGTTGAGCGAAAACGATGGCGCGAATGCCGCTAAGCTGAAGCCTTTGCTCGCAGCCAAGGATTATTATGTCAATATTCCGAAGACTTTAAAAGACGGCGATGTATCTTCTAGCGATGCCAACCATTATTTCGGAAGCAAAGAAGACGATAAGAATAAAGGCCCCGGCGTCATCAAGTTCACGGTCGCTCCCGTTTCCATGTACTCGTCGTCTCAAACGGCTAAGGCCGCCGATCAGCTGAGCGTAACTCTTGTGGACCCTGATATATGCGGCATTCCCGAAGCTTATGCGAATTTCAAATATAGGAAAGGCGATGACAACAATCTGCAAAATGTCGATACGGTCAGCATGGACAGTTATTTGGTTAAGGATCCGGAGGCTGACAATGCTGAAGGGGTTGACGTGTGGGTTCGCTATCGCGTAGTTCGTTCCTTGCCTCTCGTTTTCCTTTGCAGGGAGGTTAATGTCTATCCTCTTCCTGATAATGCGACAAAAGGGGATAGGGAAAGGTTCAATAACAGGCGGGATGTTTCCGACAGGAAATTCCCCGTGTTCGATAAGGATGTTTACGGACTGGATTCTTTGACCGATGGAGGCGCAGCCGAAGGAAATCTGCTGTGGAGATTCGTTCCTTGCTGCACTACAGCGGACAAATACAAGAGCCTGCTGAATCTCAAATACAGCTCCGCCATTCAGGAAAGGTGGCGTCAGGCGGGAGGTGCTTTCGATGATGCTGACCCGCAGATTCCGCCTGATAGCAACAATGACACTCCGGCGTTCTTGTATGTAGAAGATACGGACTATGGAAAGTCGGATCTGAAAACTTACCTCAAATACGACAACAACAATTACAAGGGGAATGCTGATAACGACCGTCTGATTGCATATCCGGGTCATTTCGACAACAAGTCTGACGACGACGAGGCGGCCCGGAACAGCTTGAAGATCGCCAGAAAAGTGGATTGGGAGAAAAATAACTTCATCATGGATAATTTCCGCGCCGTGAAGAACAATAAGCGCGAGAGGAAGAACGCGAACGGCTCAGTGACAGAAGAGTACTTCTCTCCTGAAGGCCCTCTGATATTCGCATTTTGGGAGAGGCTCGACGAGCTTTATTCGAATAAAGGGCTCGGGCAAGGCGGAAACAATCCGGATATATTCCGGAACTATTTGAATTATACGTTTGCATATCTGGCGGGATACTTGAATTCCGGAAACGCCGAAATTTTCAGATCGAAGAGTTTGGAGCGAACGGTTCACGGAGATCTCGATAGCGATGAAGCGAAGAAGATGAAGGATAGGCTGGGCGAATAATTGTTTGTCAGCGAGCGAAATTGGTGTTATATTATAAGGGATGAGTGCTAATAGGAGATTGTTTGGATGAGACTTGCGTATTGTAAGATGATCGAAATCAAGTTTCTTAGGAATGAGGATGGGGGTCAGGCCGATAAGCCTGTGACCTATACCTACGATTTTAAAGATTACATGAATGCGGCCCTATCGGGCAAGGCGGATGATATCGACAGTGCCGAAGAATCCTTGATGAAACAGCGAAACAAAATGAACGAGGGCTTGGCCAGCAGGGGCGTTTCGCTGAACGTCTATATCGAAGACAGGGATGTGATGAAGGTGTATTACATCCCGATATTCAAAAGAAGAGAGGAATACACGTCTTCTACGCCTGCGAAGCTGGCGAAGGGCGATACGGATTTCATGCAGATCGACGGTTTGTCTTCTAATGAGGTTTATCAAAATTATAGCGATTCTTTGGGACATAGTTCGCAAGGAGGCGTTATCGAACCGTTCAATATGTCTGATCCGAGCATTTTCGATTTCGAAAAAGACGAGCCGAAATTGGTGTTTTCCATAGGAGCCAGAAAACGAGCAGGCTATCAAGGTCCGAAAAGTGCCGGGTTCAAGGATGCGAAAGTCATAGGCTGGCGCAAGATGTATATGCCGCTCTGGAGCACTACGCATCCGGATGTCAAGGATTTCATTTACATAACCACTGATAAAGTGGCTGGAATCATGACTTATGCCACCCAAAAGCTTACGGATGCAAAGGCTATGGGGGTTATCAAGCCGAAGGATGGCGATACATGGCATTCGATGACCAGAGATGTGAATGCCAATAACAACTTGGCGCTTAATGCCGGTGCCGGCGCGGGAAGTGGCGCTGCGGCTAATTCGCGCGCTGCGGGGGCGATGAGGGAGACGGCGCATTACATAATGAAAATCGAGGTCGCTTCGGGTCAATACGATGGCACATTCGATAAGACAGGATGGCTTCCTGCTCTCTGCTCATTGCCGCTTTTGGGTCTTCCGGATTTGTTGAAGAAACTTAGTGGTAATAATGGCGGCGATACCACCAATAATATTATCAATAGTTATTATGAGAACTGGACGGCGAATGTGCTTCCGATCGAGTTTTATGTTCTTCAGCCGAGCTACCTGCAGAACTCGCAAACGGGATATAAGCCCGGAACGTATCTGAATTTCTCATCTACGTATTCCGATTGGGTCAAGCAGTGGTCTTCGTGCGCAACATTGTGGTTCTATAGGCATGACGGAGTTGTGGCATTGGGTGCGGCTCCGTATGAGTACAAGGATTATGAAGGCAAGGGCGTCAGGATAAATTTCGATGGAAGGTGGTCGTATCTTCCCACCCCTCCCGAATGCGGCGGCGTCAGCGGCGCCGATTCGTATTTCGGCAAGTTCAACTTCGGCAGCAGGAGCTTTAGCCCCGTTGCCGTTTCCGCGGATGTGGGCGAAGAAGGGGCAATCGCTACGGAAAGCATCGGAAAGACTTTGGAAACAATCAGCGTTCCCATTTCCCTGTCTGCCGGAAGCAAGACGCCTACGTTGAAGGATCTGGAGATCGATTACCATACCAATGAGAAGAATCCCGGTGCCGTGGCGCGCTTGTATGCGATGTATTCGATGAAATTCTTCATCGGGTATTATGTCTATGACTACAATGTCGGGAAATGGATGCAGGCGGGCGATGGATTCTGGAAGCTGTATGGCGAGAGCTTC
>CAMOXM010000083.1:0-6400 GCA_946629155.1 uncultured Spirochaetaceae bacterium
CTGTAATCATATTGGTTTCTCTCAAATGAATATTTATTACCATTCCAATAAAGATTTCCCGTAGAAAACTGAACCTTCTTATCAGCGGAAATACTGAATCTTCCCGGAAGAGCATTGGCTTTTTCGTTTTTATCATATCCGCAAACAGTGCATATTCCAGCACTACCGAAACTATGGCTGTTCCTGTCTGCAATCTCGGTTGCGTGTTCGCAATTCGCCTTATGCCAATGATTTGTTGAATCGAACAGCCATTCATTTGAATATGAATGCTGATGTGCATTGCTATTGTTTTCTTCAACTATCGCCAGGCGTATTGACGCACAAGCCTTATCCAACTCCAAATACATCGTATCATGGAAATAACGAAGGGTTTTTTCCTTATTTTCAAAACTTTTTTCCGGAAACCAATAGTAAGGGGTGGTTCTGGAATTTTCAATAGCGAAAGGAATAAAGACGGCGCCGTTCGCTTCCATAAGGCTCCATACCAACGTACTGCATTTGTTCGTTTTCCTTGGAGCAAAATCGCAGCCTGAAGGCGCCGTATATTGATCCGGCAGGAAAACGATGCCCGAAATATCATAACTGAAGCCGGATTCTCTTGGTTCTTTTGCCTCTATTGTAAGATAGCCCCACTTCTCCGATGCATTGCTTCTGCCTCTCCACAGATAATCAAACTCATCATATGTCAGACAAACCCATTCGGAATTATCCATAACATTGAATTTATTGCCATCAGCAAAAACATCATTCCAATAAAATACACCATTGGTTGAACGGACACCGCTATTATATTTCGTATCAATATAAGCGCCATAATCGCTGTCGCTATCTTTAAGGTTTTTATTAAAATCGTATTGGTTTTTTTCAAATTGATACTTTGAAGAAGACGGTTTAAAAGAGAGGTTTCCTTTTGAAAAACGCACTTGTTTTCCTGTTGCGTCAATCGTGAACAACCCTGGGAGCGCTCCGTCAATTTCAACTTTTTCCAATGCGGCCCAACTGACTAAATCAGCAATAGGAATTTCTTCTGAACCACTATATTCAGACAAAAATCTTCTAATATCGCTTTCAGATATTCCAATATCGTCAGCAATTTGCCGAAGTTCATTGTCACTTAAAGCCTTAAGATTGCTGGATACCGCGAATCCGGCAATTTGCGGACTTGAAGTGTTTATATTCGTGGCATCTCCTTCACTCCCTTCACTATCTATGGTAGTATCACCAATCCCATTGCCGCTAGTATTGCCTGAAGATGATGCTTTCGCGGCTAAGTGACAAGATGAAAACAATGTTGTCACAGACATCAAAGCAATGACACAAATCAATTCAATAGCTAATCTTCTTTTTTTCATATCAGTTCGCTCCGGATTATAGTCTATTGTTTTTTATGATTTGTTGCAACAATCATCGACGTCCGTTTTTAGGGCACTTCTAAAACTCTCGCCTACGTTTCCAATCCGATCGGTATTGACTTCATGGCGCCCTTTTTCGTGACGGCGACGGAGGCAGCCTCGGAAGCAGCTTCGAGAGCTCGAGCGGGATTGCCATGCTTTAAATATGATGACAGGAAATAGCCCAGAAAAGTATCGCCGGCAGCCGTAGTATCAACCGCCTTGACCTTGCAAGCATCCTGCTTGAACAGCTCGCCGCTCATGTCGGCCGCGGATTTCTCGCCGAAAAAGCAAATGCTGCCTGAAGCGCCCATGGTCACGACAATGCATGCGTTGGGGCACAGGACTTTCAACCTTGACGATACGGTTTCGATCCCGGCGGCATCATCTATGCCCTTGAGGCTGCCGGAGGGAAGACCGCAAAGGGCGCAAGCCTCGGTCTCGTTTGCAATCAGCACGTCCGTCAAAGCGATATTGTAATCGCACCTCATATTCGCATCGTAAGGCGAAGGATTGAAAAGCACTTTTAGACCGAGATCGTGCGCCTTTCGGATGATATGCGGCGTGCAACTTATCTCATTCTGCACGACGACCCAATCCCCTTTGCCGAACTTGGCTAAAACGCTATCGGCATATTCCTCGTCGATAAGATGGTTGCACCCGGCATAAAGCAATATAGAGTTCTCGCCCTCGTCTGAAACCATTATGGTCGCCTTGCCGGTACTGACATTCTCATCGATACATACCAAATCGCAATTCACTTTGAATTTCCCTACTTCATCCAAAACCCATAAACCGTCTTTTCCGATCGTTCCGGCCAAGCAAACGCCGATTCCCGTTGCAGCAAGAGCAGCGGCCTGATTCGCGCCCTTTCCTCCGGCATTGCGCGAAAAGCCTTTGCTTTGCAAAGTCTCTCCGGGTCTGACAATATGATCAACCAAATACGTCTCGTCTATGTTTATCGAACCGAAAACCAGGACTTTCATATTTCACTATGCCTTATCGAATTTGCTATGCCTTGTTAAAATGCAGAACCATATTTTTCAAAAAAGCGTAAAACCTCTTTGAATCCACGCTATCGGCAACATATGTAGGGCGCTCGCCTTGTTCGCATTCGGAAATGATTGTCCTGCCGTTTTCAGAAGACTTCAAATCGGTATCCACCCGAACGGAGCATTTTTTCCATGCTGCCAAAGAAGGATCGCAAGCGCACGCAACCACCATCGGATCGTAAGGAACATTCGTCGCAAAACCTCTTTCGAGCCAAGCGGATTTGAGATGACAAAACAGCGTTCTAAGAAATTCATCCTTATCGCTCAGCCCTATCAGCTCATCCAGATCGGATTCGCTCAAAGCCGCCTTATAGCACGCATCCAAACCTACCATTCGAACCTCGAACGCCTTGAAGACCCTGTCCGCCGCATCAGGGTCGATCCATATATTGAATTCCGCGGCGCCTTTGTTTCCGAATGTCCCGCCTCCCATCATATAGAATCCATCCACAAGCGAAGGCAAGTCCGGGTATTTCTCCGCTGCAATCGCCAAATTCGTCAAAGGTCCTATCGTGACTATCCGAAGACGACCTTTCGCACCGAGCGCTTCCTCGTATATTACATCCCATGCGGGCTTCGGATCGGCTGCCTCCCGGATTTGCGGAACTTTGAACCCGTCGATCCCCTCCGCCCCATGGACAATCGCCGCATTATCGGAATACGGCTTGAGAATAGGCTTCGAAGCGCCTGGAGCCACACGGCACGAAAGGCCGAGCTTCTGTTTCAGGAACAAAGCGTTACGAATCGTCCACGAAAGCTCCACGTTTCCGACAACCGGCGTAATCGCCCTCAAATCAAAGCAGCCCAGACTTTGCGACAGGCAAATAGCCAAACTGTCATCCACTCCGGGATCCGTGTCTATTATCAGAGGAATCCTGTCCATGCACGTCAAATCCTTCTAATCCATTTCAGGCTAAGTCCGATTATTTCTGGATTGTAGCCGAGATCCAAATCATAATTCGAATTTTCGCAATAAACCATGAAATTCTCATCTCCTATTTCGAAAAACGAAACATATCCGGCTCGCACCTGCTCATCTCCGTCCATATATTTGTAAGTCGATGAAGGGAAAACCAAATTGCCGCGGCTCTTGGACAGGAAATGCGTGTTGTCCTTGGATAAATTCCATTTGATCCTGTTTTCCCAATCGGTTATCCCATTGAGATTTCTGATATTCTTCATCTGATAGCTGAATTCATCGCTTTCCACATCGTAGTATATGTTGATTCTCGAATCATCCAAAGGTATGGAAATCGATTCGTCGAACACTATGCAATTTGCCGGAAAATTATATAGCCGAACCATATTCTCAGGAACGTAGTCCAAATCTATATCATAAGATTCAAGCACCGATCTGGCATCATTGATGCTTTTCATCTTGCTGCCTAAATCATTCGCTTCCCATTCGGCATCGGTCCATCCGTAAAACGTGCTGATCAGCTCATCCGGAAAATCATCATATCTTATGCTGCACCTCTTGTCGATCCTGACGATATTCGATTGCTCGTTATGGAAGGTCGTAGCGATATAAGTATATTCCCCTCCCGGAATGATTTTCTTCGTAAAAGGCATCTCCTCGTCATCGGTCTTGTGCTTTCTGACATAGGCATCGGCCATCACCCCGTTTGAAAACCTGGCCTTCAGATGAAAAGGGTTCGTCCTATCCATCCACCAGCCCGTGAAATACGGCTCTATCTTTTCCTGAAGCGTAGTGGAATATGCGCTGCCAATGACTGAAACGAAAACCACAAGCGCAACGGCAAATCTTTTAAGCATCGAATCTCCTTTGAACATCCCCGCAGATGATATTGATATGATATATGCGCAATATACGCGCAATCTGGTTTTTGCAATCGCTGCTCGAGCGCCATTAATGAGCCTGTACGACCAGCTAACGGTTCCGTCCTATGCAGAGGCGGCAACCTTTTTTTTCGCCCTCCTTGACGGTCATGCTCAGATACTTGGCGATGTCCTCGATCGGAAGCCCAGCCTGCAGCATCCTGCCCTCGCCCTCCTTCATCGTTATAGTAGATTTTACACTTTTCGTTCTTTTTGCCAACACCTCGCTGTGCATGCTCGCGTAATGGGGCACTTGATGTCGTTCACGAGCCTGCCGATGCCGGCGCTCTCGTTGATGTGCGAGCAGTTCACGTACGCGACGCGGAAGGCCGTTGGAAAACGCAGGAATACAAGCCTTTCCGCCGGCATAGGCATCGACAGCGCAGAAGCTCGCAAATCGGCTTGCGCCGATTCGGATTTCTTCCGCTTGGATGAGGAAACGGAATACGACAACCGAAAAACGGCGTTCTATCTGAAGCTATCGGAATCGCAAGTCATGGAATATTGCAAGAAGCATAACGGCAGCCCGAATGTTTTCGCTTCAGTCATGCTGGCAAGAGCGGCAAGACGACTTGCCCACGACGACAAAAATGCGATCATTGTTCTCGTTGCCGTAGATTGCAAGGCGATTTTCAAAATACGCAATAACTATAGGGCGTATGCAGGCAATCTAACGCTGAGCTTTCCATCGGACGAGAAACTAAACAACACAACAGAAGTTTTCACGATGGCTCGCAACCAACTGAAGCAGCATGCCGGAACGGAATACATTATTCGAGAACTGAAGAAAATGAAAACGACGCCCATGCCACCTGACGCGCCGATGGCAAGCTTTACGGTATCCTATCCGGACACCAGAAGCTTCAAAGAACTGTCCAATCACATTGAAGAGCTGTATGTTACTACTTCGTTGTCGAAAATCACTGACATGCTTTGCAAAATCACATGCATTAACAATTGCTTTTTCCTGGCTTTCCTTCAGTCATTCTCATCACGGTGCTTCCTGGATTGCTTCCTCGAAGAGCTGAAGTCGGCAAACATAGACTGCGAATTCCTTCGCGAAGAACCTATCAGGCTGTGCGAAATCAAACCGCTCTAATGCGCTTCCAAATAAAGTAGTTATGCCCTCTCTATCTTGCACTCGTGCTTCTTGGTCTTCTTATCATAGCTGACGCCGATAAGTAGCGTATTGTCCTTAAACTTGTCAAGGCCCGCGAAGTATCGCTTCTGCCTTACTTGATCAAGTGCTGTATCTACGGTTCCCCTGACCTTCAGCTCGACTAACATTGCGGGAATATCCGGCTTGTGCGGCATTCGTCGAAGTCCATACCATAGTCTTTACAAAGCGATTGAACCTCTTCAACAGTGAACCCCGTAAATGGAGCATATCTACCCGGCTCCAAAAATGTTACTTCCCTGAAGTTGTTCAACTTGCTCTGGGCCTTCTCACGGATTATGGGGAGTATGCCGGTTATATAAGCCAAACCGATGCAGGTTGTCACATCCGAGCCTTTGAACAGCGCATTGAGAAACTTGAGGTATTCCTCCATCAAGACAGATGCCTTCTCATCTCGGAAAATCACGTCGTATTCGTCGAGGATCACCACAAACGGTATTTTGGTGTGCTCATACGATATGCGAATGCATCTTCCTATCGTTGGATTCTTCGGGAATTGGATATCAGGGAACTCGCTCCTGAATTCTTCTTCCACTTCCCTCCGCATGGCGGAAAGCGCACGCCTACCGCTTTCCGACCAAAAGCGGTTTATGTCCAGATGCAGAACGTTGTACTTGTTGAGATGCTCCTGAAAGCTCGGATCGCCAGCAATCTTCAAAACCTTAAAAGCTCAGCCGAATCGCAACCTCTAGAATAGTAGGCCGCCATCATGGACTCGGCCATCGTCTTACCGAATCGGCGCGGGCGCGAGACGGACAGAAAGCAGTCTTCAGTTCCCAGCTTCCTGTTCAATTCAGACAAGAGCATGGTTTTATCGACATAAATCTCGCTTCGTATCGCTTTGGAGAACTTCTCATTTCCAAGATTGACGTATAGGCCCATACGTAAATTATAATAGCGAGGAGTGTTTATGGCAAAATGGTTAGAAACTTCTATATATT
>CAMOXM010000084.1:0-6280 GCA_946629155.1 uncultured Spirochaetaceae bacterium
TCGGTTCCCTTCTCGAAATACCTTCCGTCCCTTTCCTCAACCAAATCCGATCTGACAAGCGTCTTGTTCGGCCTTTGATATGAAAAAGCGGTTATCAGCCCCTGGTTGACCAGCCTCTGGAATGGCTCCTTGGTAGAGACCATGCCCAAGTCGTAAAGCACCTTGTGAATGAATCTGGCGTATAGGAGGTGAAGAACGGCATGCTCGGCGCCACCGACATACAAATCGACCGGCATCCAATATTTTTCGGCTTCCGGCGAAACGAATTGCTTGTCATTATGCGGATCGAGATACCTCAGATAGTACCAGCAGGAACCAGCCCATTGCGGCATGGTGTTGGTCTCCCTCTTTGCCTTGCCGCCGCACTTGGGACACTTCACATTGACAAAGCCATCAACATGGGCAAGAGGGCTCTCCCCTTCTTCCGTAGGCTTGTAATTCGAAGTTTCGGGAAGCAGAAGCGGAAGGTTCTTTTCTTCGACTATGCCGCACTTAGGACAATGGATGAGTGGAATCGGCTCGCCCCAATATCTTTTCCTCGAAAAAAGCCAATCCCTCAACTTATAGTTCACGCGCTTCTCGCCCAGCTTGTTCTTCTCGACAAATTCCATCACTTTCGCTATGGACGAAGGCGTATCGAGACCGTCAAGGAAACCGGAATTGATGTGCTTTCCATCGCCGACATATGCCTCCTCCAGCACCACATCCTTGCCCCTTCCGTCATCTATCACGCAAACAATCGGAAGGCCGTATTTCTTGGAAAAGTCGAAATCGCGTTGGTCGTGCGCCGGAACCGACATCACCGCTCCCGTAGCATAAGTGCTGAGCACATAATCAGCGATCCAAAGCGGAACCTTGTTTCCTGAAACCGGATTGATCACGTATGAACCTGTGAAGACTCCGGTTTTCTCGGTCTTATCGCTCGTCCTATCTATTTCGCTTTTCTTGGCTGCGGATTCGATGTACTCCTTGCACGCCTTCCAGCATTCGGGCTTTATGAACTTTTCCACGCCTTCGTATTCGGGCGAAATCACAAGGCACGAAACTCCGAAAACAGTATCCGCCCTGGTGGTGAAGACCGTAATCCTATCCGAAGCCCCATCCACTTTGAAATCGATGTTGACCCCAATGGATTTTCCGATCCAATTCCGCTGCATCGCCTTGACGCTCTCGGGCCAATCGAGAAGCTCCAAATCCTCCAGAAGCCTTTCGGCGTATTTCGTGATCTTCAGAACCCATTGCCTTATCGACCTTTTAACGACGATGCTTCCGCATCTCTCGCATTTTCCGTCCTTCACTTCCTCATTCGCCAAGCCGGTCTTGCACGAGGAACACCAATTTATCGGCATATTGCTCTCGTACGCCAAACCTTTCTCATAAAGCTTGAGGAAGATGAATTGCGTCCACTTGTAGTAATCCGAGGACGAAGTTATCACCTCCCTGTCCCAATCATAGGAGAAACCAAGGGACTTTATCTGTTTTCTGAAATTAGCTATGTTCTTCTCCGTAGTGATTCTCGGATGCTGACCGGTAGCCAAGGCATAGTTCTCCGCCGGAAGGCCGAAAGCATCAAAACCCATTGGATGCAGAACGTTGTAGCCTTGCATCCTTTTGAATCGAACGTATATGTCGGTCGCCGTATATCCTTCCGGATGCCCCACATGCAACCCATCGCCCGACGGATACGGAAACATGTCCAGAACATACAGCCTTTTGGATTCGGGAACGCTCGCATCCTCTTCGACCTTGAATGTCTTGTTCTTCTCCCAATAATCCTGCCATTTCTTCTCTATTTCGCCAAACGGATAACCTTCACCCATAATTCTAGTTCGCAGCACCCTAAATCGCTGCCCCTCGCTTTGTTTTCGTATATTCCGACAATTATATTTTTTTATGAGCTTTTTTCAAAACCACAAAGAAATGAATTGTGAAAAAGCATCACATCATTACCATCTCAATGACATTTTGCGGAAAGATGTTATAGACTTTCAAATCCTCTATCGCCTTGCGGATTCTTTTCGAAAGGCTGGAATGAAAAGATGAATAGCGACCTTTAGCGAGAAAATCGGACTCGGCAGTTCTCGAAAGCTCGATGAGGATCACGGATGCGACATCGACGGGGCTCAAAATGGTTGAGTAGCCCTTCTTGAGCAAAGGCGAAATCATATCGAACATTTTCTTGCGACCATCGGGGCTATGCGATTTGACATATCCGAACAAATCTTTTGCCGCCCCCCTTATTTCCTGAAGATGCTCGCCATCGCCATATACAATCGCATCTTCATATTCCGTTTCCGCATAAGGGCTTCCGGACAGACGTAGCATAGTCTTGACCTTATCATCCTTGGCTGGAAGAAAATTATATCGTATCACTCTCGACAGAATCGTCTTCAAAAGAGCGGACGGCCTGTCCGAAATCAAAATAATCACCGACCGATCGGACGGCTCTTCAAGCGTCTTCAAAAGGGCATTGCAAACCGAAACATTTGCAGATTCGAGATTTTCTATCACTACGCAGCGGCTTTTCGAATTGGGAAGCGATTGCGACAAGAAGCCTATCACATCCTTGGCATCGTCAACCGTTATGCCGGCCGCATGAATCCTCGAGACGAAAAAATCTTTTATCGACTTTGCAAGCTTTCCGATTCTCGCATTATTCCTATCGCCTTTTGAAAGTTCATCTTTGAATTCCAAAAACGAATAGTAGATTTCGGAAACCGGACCGCTTTCGAGAATGTTTGGGGAATTGAAGCAAATATCGAAAGCCCTCACCAGCGATTCGGCGGCGAAAGCTGTTCTCGACCTCTCGAAGCAATCGTAGCCGAACTCCATATAGCTTCTCATGTTTCGAACGGGATAGAACCTGACTGCGCCCTTAGAGCCGCCTGAGACAAGTTTGGACAAATAATAGCTTTCCGTCAATCTGGACGTATTCCTGTTTCCAGCGAAAAGCACTGCGGAGGGAGCATTCTCGCCTTTGAAATCATTGTCAAGACGCCTCGCCAGCGAATCGTCAACGAGTCTGAACCTGCCATCGTACATTGCTACCGCCTCTCGACAGCGTTGATGCTAAGGTGAAAAAGCGTCTTCATATTATCGACCACGTATTTGCAAAATACGGACGAATCAAATAGACCGGACATATCGATCAGCCTCTGCTTCTGCACCAGCGAAATCATAAGCGTCAGGACGGATACCATCTCAAAGCATCCGAGCAAAAACCCCATGCCTCTATCCACATTCGCCAGACCCAGCTGCTCGAAAGCGCTCGAAAGCGCGGATCCGATCCATTTCGTAAGATACGAACCGCAAAAGAAAAGGATGTAATAGCACAGAAACGAAAGCAAAATCGCATTTATCTCGATTTGCGCGCGCTCATTCACGAAAAGAGCAAGAGGTTTGGAAAGCATAAACGAAAACAGCAAGCCGATCAAATAGCTCGCCTTGCTGGCGATTTCGCCGAAGAACCCCTTTTTCCAAACCAGGAATCCGCCGGCGAGGCTAATGAAAAACATTATCACATCGAAAACCGTTACGCCCATTCGCTATGTCCGCCCCATCTCGTTTCAGCAATTCAGTGTCACCTCGCGGCCATGTATCCTCTGAGCTTGCTTTGATCCGTCGTTCCGATGCGTATTTGAATCTTCAGAATGAAATCGGCAAACCTCAACCGAACACCCGTAAGAAGCCTATCGAAAATCTCTCCGCCCTCGACTTTATATTCCGTAAGCGGATTCTTCTGAGCATACCCCCTCAAGCCCACGCTTTCACGCAAAGCCGCAAGCTCCTCCAAATGCTCCTGCCACGAAGCATCTATAAGCCTCAAGTATATGGACTTGGCAAGCTTACACAATTCGACTTCGCTTATAAGCTCGCGCTTCCTATTGACATTGCTTTCGAAAATCGCCATGATCTTCCCGACCTTCTCTTCCGAAGAATCGTCGCTCTTAGGCAAATCCGCCTTCTCGATTTCCTCTTTTGAGAGCAAGGAAAGAACATATCCCATATTTCCCTTTGCAGCCACATCTTCGGCAAGCTCCTGCAGGCAAGACTTCATCCTGTCGTAGAAATGCCCGTCCGCAATTATCTCATCACGCTTTTCATAGATGAAAGAGCGCTGATCGTTAATCACATCATCATATTCGAGGAGCTGCTTCCGTATCATGTAGTTGCGCTCCTCCACGCTTTTCTGCGCCCTTTCTATGGCCTTCGAAACCATTTTCGCTTCCAACGGCTCAGGGGAGTCCATTCCAGCCCTTGCAAGCAGCGCCCTCGTGCTATCCTTGGCAAATATCTTCATCAGATCATCATCCAGCGAAACATAAAACCTGGAAAAACCAGGATCCCCCTGACGTCCCGCACGGCCTCTCAGCTGGTTGTCGATTCGCCTTGATTCATGGCGTTCGGTACCCAAGATGTAAAGTCCGCCGAGCTCCTTGACCTTATTATATGATTCCAGCCATTGCGAACGGACATCCTCGCGGCATCTGACTATCTCCTCAAGAGTGCTTGTAGTGGGAATCTTCTTGAACACGAAATGGTCTATAGAGCCACCGAGCTTGATATCGGTTCCCCTTCCGGCCATATTCGTAGCGATGGTCACCGAACCCAATGCTCCCGCTTCGGCGATTATTTGCGCTTCCCTGTCATGATTCTTAGCGTTAAGAACATTGTGCCTTATGCCCATCTTATAAAGCGCGCGGGAAAGCGATTCGCTCTTCTCTATGGAAATCGTGCCGACGAGAATCGGCTGACCTGTGGCATGAACCCTCTTTATCTCCTGCAAAATGGCATCGGTTTTGTATTTCTCATTGTAGAAAACATAATCATTGGCATCAATCCTCTTCACGGGAACATTCGTCGGTATGACTATGACATCCAATCCATAGGTTGAAGAAAACTCAGTCTCCTCTGTTATGGCGGTTCCGGTCATCCCGGAAATCTTCGAATACATTCTGAAGAAATTCTGAATCGTAATCGTCGCCAACGTCTTGCTGCGCGCAAGAACCCTTATCCTTTCTTTCGCCTCGATGGCCTGATGCAACCCCTCGCTATACCTTCTGCCTTCGAGAACGCGTCCGGTGAACTCATCGACTATCATGACCTGATCGTCTTTCACCAGGTAATCGACATCCTTCTTGCAAAGATAAAGGGCGCGGACTGCCTGAGTCACATAATGCACGAATTCGAAATTCGCTCCGTCGTAAAGGCTTCCTTCTATGATGCCGTTCTTCTTCAGCAAATCCTCCATGCGAGTCATTCCCTGACGTGTGAAGGAAACGCTTTTGTTCTTGAAATCGAGCTTGAAATCGCCTTTCTCATCGAAATCGACATTCCTTTCGAGCGCATCCTGCTCATAATAATCATCGGTTTCAGGATTCTTTTCGCACTCTTTGAAATGTGTGGCTATCTTCGAAGCCATCAATGCCAGCTTGCTGTCATCGTTATCCGGCGAGCTTATTATAAGCGGCGTTCTCGCTTCGTCTATCAGAATCGAATCGATTTCGTCGATTATGCAATAAGCGTGCTTCGGTTGGACTTTATCCTCCTGACGATATGTCATATTGTCGCGCAAATAATCGAACCCGAATTCGTTATTGGTTCCATAGGTGATGTCGCAGGAATATTGCTTGCGCCTGTCTTCCGTCCTCATATTGTTGAGAATGCATCCGCAGGAAAGCCCCATGAACGAATATATCGGACCCATCCATGCGGCATCGCGCGAAGCGAGATAATCGTTTACCGTCACGACATGGACGCCTTCTCCGCGCAAGGCATTGAAATACGCCGCGATCGAACTGGTAAGCGTTTTTCCCTCGCCGGTCTTCATCTCGAGTATGCGTCCCTGATCGAGAACGCGCGCGCCCATCAGCTGAACATCATAGGGGTACTCGTTTATGACCCTTTTGCATGCCTCGCGCATCAATGCAAACGCTTCCGATCTGAATGCGTCAGGATTCTCTCCCTTGGCAAACCTCTCCTTGTACTCCTGCGTCTTGGATTTGAAAACGTCGTTATCGAGCGAAGCAGCCCACTCGGCCTTCGAATTGACATCCGCCACAAACCCTTTGAGCTTCTTGACTTCCCTATCGCTTTTCGTACCGAAAATTTTTGAAATAATACCCATTTGTCCGTCTAAAACCCTTTAAGCCCCCGCAGGATTCATCAGCTCCTGCTTCTGACCTTCTCGGCCATTTCATTAGCAAGCGCATCGAGCGCAATGCCTCCGCGAATTTCCTTGCTTCCGAAGTTTCTGACCGACACCGTCTTCTCATGCTCT
>CAMOXM010000085.1:0-6174 GCA_946629155.1 uncultured Spirochaetaceae bacterium
AGTGTAATGGTAACACTGCAGATTCTGGTTCTGCCTTTGGGGGTTCGAATCCCTCTATCCCAGCTTGCGCTCCCTTCGTCTAGTGGTTAGGACGAGAGATTCTCAGTCTTTAAACAGGGGTTCGACTCCCCTAGGGAGTATTTTTCGATGATCGACTTGTTCAAATACACGAAAGGATATAGGCTTCTGACTTTCCTGACACCTCTTTTGGTTATATGCGAAGTGGTATTGGAAGTCATAATTCCTTCTTTGATGGGGAATATCGTAAATAGCGGAATTGTGGGTCGTGACTTGCCGTTCATTCGGCATCAATCGGTGCTCATGGTCGCTTGTGCGGTTTTTTCCTTGATTTTCGGCGTAGCCGCCGGATTGACATCAGCTAAAGCCGCTACCGGTTTCACTCGAAATCTAAGGGTAGCGATATTCGATAGGATTCAACTGTTTTCATTCGGAAGCATAGATAGGTTCAAGCAAGGCGGGCTTGTCACAAGACTCACCACGGATGCCTTTTTCGTTCAAGTGGCTTTTCAGAACATAATACGCATCGGAATCAGATTGCCGATAATGCTCATATCGGCATTGATAATGTCCATGCGGATAAACCGCTCTCTCGCCGGCATATATTTGATTGCGCTTCCTGTTTTGGTGGTGTGTCTTGCCGTTATTTCCGCCATTGCGATGCCGAAGTTCAGGAAGGCCTTTGATCAGATTGACGTTCTCAATTCATCTACGCAGGAGAACCTTCACGGCATCAAGGTGGTGAAATCGTTTGCACGGGAAGGGTTTGAAAAGAAGAAATTCGATTCGGTCGTTACAAGCCTTTATAGGAAATTGGTAGGAGCCGAGAAGACGATGGCTTTGACCAATCCGACTATGAGAACCGTTGCTTATTCGTGTCTGATAGTGATAGCGCTGTTTGCTTCGAAACGCATCGCCGGCGGGGAAATGCAAGCAGGCCACTTGATGGCGCTTTACATCTATAATTTCCAGATTCTCTTCTCCATGATGATGTTCGCCATGATAATCTCCATTGTGATTATGTGCAGCACTTGTTATGGGAGGATAAAAGAGGTTCTGCATGAAAATCTGGACATAGCGAATTGCGATAATCCTTTGACAAACGTGGCGGATGGAAGCATAGAGTTCAGAAATGTCGATTTCTCGTTTGAAGGGAACAAGGATAAGCTTGCCCTTAAAGATGTCAGCATAAGCATAGGCAGCGGACAACGGATAGGTATAACAGGTCCTACGGGAAGCGGGAAGAGCGCATTGGTCGGCCTTATTGCCAGGTTGTATGATGTTACGGTCGGAAGCGTTTCGGTCGGCGGCAACGATGTTCGGGATTACGATTTGAAGGTTTTGCGCGATAGCGTCAGCGTGGTGCTTCAGAAGAACAATTTGTTTTCCGGAACCCTACGTTCGTCTTTGTCGTGGGGCAAAAGCGATGCGAGCGACAAGGAGATTTGGGATGCGCTGAAAATCGCTCAAGCATCCGATTTCGTTCTTGCTTTGCCTGGGAAGCTGGACTATGAGGTCGCGCAGCAGGGAGGCAATTTCTCCGGAGGTCAGCGTCAGCGGCTTTGCATAGCGCGTGCGTTGCTGAAAAGCCCGAAGATATTGATCATGGATGATTCGTTCTCCGCTTTGGATACCGCTACCGACGAGAGGCTTCGCAAGTCGTTGCACAATGACCGTCCTGAATTGACCAAGATAATAATAGCCCATAAAGTCCTTTCTATCATGGATTGCGATAAGATAGTGGTGATGAAGGAAGGCCATGTGGAAAATATCGGAACGCATGAGGAATTGCTTTCCAAATCGGAATTCTATCGGGATCTTTACGAATCTCAGCTTAAAAGCAACGAAGTGGAGGGATTGAGATGACGCCCGAAAAGAAAAACAAGAAGCCCTCCGTCGATGAAACCAATGTGATAAGAACCCTTTTGAAGCTAATAGGTTATATTTTCTCGCATCATAAATTCAAGATTCTCATCATGGCTTCATGCGTTTTCGTTTCTGCGTTCGTTGAAATATCGGTGGCGCAATCGTTAGGATTGCTGATAGACAGATATGTCACGCCGCTTATAGGCATTGAAAACCCGGATTTCACTGGCGTGATTTCATATATCGCGAGAATAGCCGTGATGTTTGCCGTTGGCGTCTTGTCCGCATTGGGCTTGACATTCCTAGGCGCGATAGTGTCGCAAAGAACCCTTACCGATCTTCGCAAGTCGGTTTTCGCGCACATGCAGAATTTGAAGATTTCGTATTTTGATGCTCATTCCAATGGCGAGATAATGGGTTTGTACACCAACGACTTGGATGCGATTGTCGAAGTGGTGTCTCAAAGCATTCCGCAATTCCTGTCCGTTTCCGTGACGGTGATCTCGATTTTCATCGTTATGTGTATGACGGATATGATTCTGACATGCTTCGTCATCGCTTATGTTTTCATCATATATGCGGTCGCTTCGTTCATAACCAGAAGGAGCAAGGTTCAGCATCGGAAGAGCCTCGAATATTATGACAAATACAACGGTTTCGTTGAGGAGAGCATCTATTCGCAGAAAGTCATAAAAGTCTTTTCGCATGAGGAGGAAAGCAAAAGGGATTTCGGCGAATACGTCGAGAATGTCAGAAGATCGGCTTGCAAGGCGGTGAGTTTTGCGAACATATTCATGCCGCTCTTGGCGAATATCGGAAACCTTCTATACGTTGTCTTGGTTGCCGTAGGCGTTATCTTCATGACAACAGGCGTGGTGGGGTTTACTACAGGAGGGCTTGTCACTTTTCTGCAGCTTACGCGTTCGTTCACCGGACCGATGTCGCAGATTTCCATGCAGCTTAATTCGCTCGTTCAAGGCGCCGCCGGCGCGGAAAGGATTTTCAGGTTTCTAAACGAAGAGCCTGAGGATTATGACGGCAATACATGTTTAAGGTACGCAAAGATTGATGATGCTGGTGCTATCATCGAGGAGAGGGATTCTTGGTTTGATGGTTTCAAGCCGTATTGGAAAAGGACTTTTGCGCATGCGGATTCCGAATACGTAGAGCTGAAGGGAGATGTTCGTTTTTTCGATGTCAGCTTTTCATACGATGGAAATGCGAACGTGCTGTCCAACATAAGCCTTTATGCCAAGCCGGGTCAGAAGGTTGCGCTGGTGGGTTCGACCGGTGCGGGGAAGACGACTGTTGTGAGTTTGATAAACAGGTTCTATGATGTGAGTTCGGGCAAAATCACCATAGACGGCATAGACATAAGGGACATCAGAAAGGATGAGCTGCGCAAATCAATCGCCGTGGTTTTGCAGGAGACTCATCTGTTTTCCGGTCGGATAAGCGACAACATAAGGTTCGGCAAGCTTGATGCAAGCGATGATGATATCGAAAAGGCAGCCGTTGCCGCCCATGCGGATAGTTTCATAAGAACCCTGAAGGATGGGTATGAGACGCGGATTTCCGGAACGGACAGCCAGCTTTCCGAAGGTCAGAAACAGCTTTTGAACATAGCGAGGGCGGCGATTGCTAACCCTCCGGTTCTGATTCTCGACGAAGCGACGAGCTCGGTGGATAGCGCCAGTGAGAAATATGTCGGGAAGGCTATGGACGAAATAATGAAAGGGCGAACCGTTTTCGTAATCGCGCATAGGCTCTCTACAATACGCAACGCTTCGGTCATAATCGTGCTGGAGCATGGAAAGATAATCGAGAGGGGCTCACACGAAGAGCTGCTTGCCGCAAAGGGCAGGTATTATCAGCTTTGCACGGGAAAAGCGGAATTGAGTTGAAGAGGCTTGCGATATGGTGAAGGATGCCTATGTCAAGAAGAGGAATGATGACGGGACATTTGTCTTGGGGTGCGATTCGAATGAATGTTCGGGCTGCAAGTCCAAGTTGTTCTGCACCCAGAAGGATACAGTTTTCATTGCGACAAATGCGGCAAGCGAGGATTTGGGCGATACTGATGTCGTCAAGGTCGAGATGGGCTTTGCAAAGGCGATTGCCGCACTTGCGATAGTTTTCATCATACCTTTGATTTTTATGGGAGGAGCGTTGCTCGTTTCGTATTATTCGGGCTTGTCGGGCTTTGTTCAAGCCGTGCTTTCGGTTTCGGGTCTGGTACTAGGCTTGGCTTTCTCGGCATTGGTTTCCCGTTTTGCGTCCAATAAGCTGAGACCTGCGATCATAGGCAGGTCGAAAAGCGAACGGAGCATTGAAGGGCGTTTCTAAAAACATTAGAATCATATCGTATCATAGTCTTTTTCGACTTGAAATTTACAGGATGTTTTATGGAGGTTTTTTCAAAACTCCTTCCTTCACGCTGTTCGGATCTCGGTGCAAGCCGCAAGTCCTGCGGATTCCCCTTTGAAACGGGCATATGCACAAAGTATTAGCCCGTTTCGGAGGGGAACGCCTTGCGCCGGAATAGGCTTCGCAACTTCTTGAAATCAGTTCTGAAAAAACCTCATCTCACTTTAGCCTGACATTCTGAATACTAATACCGTCGAATGTTTTATTCGGCCTGCATGCCGTATGCCACAGCATATTGCGTGCAGGCTTTCTTTTCCGCCTCCGAAATCCGCATACGCTTTCTGGACAGCGGGTTCTTAGAAGCGCTCTGAAAAACAACCTATTGAGGAAACAGTTGCTTTAATGGAGCTAACAAACTAAAATAATAATCGGATTCGCATGGGCTTGTTTTTAAGATTCTGGAAGCCCTTGTGTCTCCTTTAGGATATGCAATATGGAAGATTTGAAAATGGATACATTGGTGTCTTTATGCAAAAGAAAGGGTTTTGTGTTCCAGTCCTCGGAAATCTACGGGGGCTTGAACGGGGTTTACGATTACGGTCCGCTCGGTTCGCTCTTGAAAAACAACATACGCGATTTCTGGTGGAACGAGATGACCAGAGGGGATGACAACATCGTCGGTTTGGATTCGTCCATACTCATGCATAGGAAGGTTTGGGAGGCGTCGGGGCATGTGTCCAACTTCACCGATCCCTTGGTCGATTGCAAGGAATGCAAGAGCAGATTCAGGGCGGATCAGATCGATTTGAAAGGAGCGTGTCCGGTATGCGGCCGCAAGGGTACTTTCACCGATGTCAGGAAATTCAACCTCATGTTCAAGACGAACATAGGTTCGACGGCAGCCGATGACGACTCTTCGACCATATATCTCAGACCCGAAACCGCGCAAGGAATATACGTGAACTTCAAGAATGTGGTTGATTCCACACACGAGAAGCTTCCCTTTGGAATCGCACAGGTCGGCAAGTCGTTCAGAAACGAGATCACGACTAAAAACTTCATCTTCAGGAGCTGTGAGTTCGAGCAGATGGAAATGCAATGGTTTTGCAAGCCGGGAACAGACGAGGAATGGTTCGATTATTGGAGACAGAAGAGGATGAAGTATTATGCCAAGATGGGAATAAGGGAGGATCATCTCCGCTGGCATCAGCACGGTCCGGACGAATTGGCGTTCTATGCGAAAGACGCTTACGATATCCAATACAAGTTTCCAATGGATTGGCAGGAGCTCGAGGGCGTACACAACAGGACCAATTACGACCTCACCCAGCACGCCAAATTCTCCGGCAAGGATTTGCAATACTTCGATCAGGAAAAGGGCGAGAGGTTCATTCCGTACATAATCGAGACCTCTGCCGGACTGACCAGGAATCTCCTTATGGTGCTGTCCGATGCTTATGACGAGGAGGAGATCGAAGGTGAGAAGAGGGTGGTGCTTCGTTTCCATCCCGATATTGCGCCTATCAAGGCCGCTGTTCTTCCTTTGGTCAAGAAAGACGGCATAGCGGAAAAGGCGAAGGAAATAGAAAAAGGACTCCGAAGGTGCTTCAAGACCGATTATGATCAGAACGTGGCGATTGGCAGGAGATACAGGCGTCAGGACGAGATAGGAACTCCTTATTGCATCACGGTGGACTATGATACGATGAAGGACAATACCGTGACCATACGGCTGAGAGATAGCATGAAGCAGGAAAGAGTCGCGATTTCCGAGATAGAAAGCTACATAAGAAGCAAGGATTCGGAATACAAGAGAGTCTGATGCTTTCATGAACGGCTTTACAAGGGCGAGTCTCGATCTGGTTCGCTCTCTTCAGGGATTCATAGGGATGATCCTGACCATCTCCATCCACCACCTTGCAG
>CAMOXM010000086.1:0-5801 GCA_946629155.1 uncultured Spirochaetaceae bacterium
CGTGGCTTCGACATTGAAATTATAAAGCCCGAATAGGCTTCCTTCGCATTCGGCGCAAGTTCTTGTCCGCTCACCCGTGCTGTCTTTTGCATAGATTCTGAACGAATACTTCTTTCCGGCTTCCGGAGTGTTTGCTTCTTTAGTGAACTTCGCGATTCCGTTTTCAGCGTCGATAATGATGTATTCATCCTCGACATCGGCATATTCGGCCGTGGTATCGCCGGAGAGCTTGTATTGAATTGCATATCCGGAAGCATCTTCGACTATGGTGAAGCTTATCTCTATGGCATCCGAGTTCGTTCCATCGCTTGCTATTGCTTTTTCAGGGCTTGCCAAGGTGGTTGCCGCATCTGAATTCACGAAGCTGTATTGATTGTTGTACGGGGATGTCTCGTCTTCCACAACAGCTCTGACTTGATAATAGAAGCTCCTGCCGTCTATCGCATCGGAATCCATTCCTTCGAAATCATCCGTGAAGGTGGCGCCGGTGTTCTTGAATTCGACGAATGTCATTCGCTTTATCTGGCTCATGGATTGAGGGCTTGTTCCGCGTTTTATATAAACTATCAGCTTTTCAGGGTTTATTCCGACATCGGCAGCCGTAAGCTTGTCTTCTTCTATAAGGGTTGCGCCGAGCGTGACTTTGCCGGCATTTTCCGAAATCTCTGACAAGGTCACTTCGCTTATGAAATCAATCGGATCGATCGTTGGCGTAGTGGTAACCGGAGGAGTGTATGTGATGACGGCATCCAAAGAATCGTCGCTTGCGCCGGAAGTATCTGTTTCGCTCTTTTTCACCACTATCTGGTAATAGTATTCTTGCCTGACCGTATCCGTTTCGTCATCAAGCGTGAAGTCGTAAGAGTACTTCACAACTCCTTTGAAATCCTTTGCGTTCGGATCGTTTTCATCAACCGCAACGAAACCTATGTTGTCTTTAACCAAAGTAGTGGTGGCGCTATCGCCGTTGGCGTCAATGATGTATATGTCGGCGAACATCCCTTCGACTGAATAGGGGATATATGCCGATATGCTTGCCGAATAATTCGGAATGAGCTTGTTCTCCTTGGAAAGCGAAGCGGAAACCTTGTCGGCTTTCTGGAGGCAATACGCCTTTTCGAGCACAAACGATTCGTCGCACTTGTAGCTTATGTAGGAAACCGCTCCGGCTTTTTCCTTCCTTATCATATAGAACGGCGTTATCCTATAATCGTAAGCCGTGTTCAGCGAAACGTCACCATCTTCGAATCTTCTGGAAGGTTCTCCTTCGGTTGCCTCTTCCTTGAAAACCGAATCGCTGTTTTCCTTCTCGCTGATTATGTTCTTCCATTCTTCTGTTCCGGAAATCCGCCTGTCGATGGAGAATACTTGAGAAACCCTGTCTCCTTCCTGTTCGTCTTCTGCAAGAATGCCGTTATTGATAGGGGACGGTTCGAATGTGATTCTTATTGAGCCTTTAGTGGAATCATCGAAAGATGCGGAATGAATGGGTCTCGGGTACATGTCCGCGGGATTATCGATCGTTGCCTCGGGAGCAGCCGCTTTGACCGATACGAAATCGCCGTTCTTCTCTACATACATGCTGAAAGTGACGAAAACTGATTCGTTAGGCGTCAGATAGTCCACTTGAACGATTTCATCTTCCGTTCGGAGAACCTTGAAAAGTTGGACTCCGTTGACGCTATCGGAAATCATCGGATGGAACTCGTTGGTGTGGAATTCGTTTGCATGAATGCTGTTGTTTCTGATGCTAATGTTTCTGTTGGATTCATCCTGCTGCCCTTCATCCGCGTTTTCGTTTTCGGCATTATGGTTCGCATTATCCAGACCGAAAAGATTCTCCTTGTCGGAATAGACTTCGAAAACCGGCTTGTATATGTATTCACCGACATGCAGCACGCTTCTTCTTTCGCTTGTGGAAAAGTAAAGCGTTGCCGAATTTTTGCCTGTCATAACCGTGGTCATACTCAAAGACGGCTTGGTGGCACTTTCCTTAATATCCGAAATGTCCGAAAAAGTCACTTCGCCGGCAATAACCTTGTAGGATTTGGCGTAAAAGACATATCTTTCCGCTTCGTCAAGATTGTTGAACGTCCATTCCTTCACATCCTTAGCCAAGTTGACCGCGTTTGGCTGCTCTCCCTTTATGTAGTCGTCTCCCGTTTGGTAAAAGAGGAAAAATCCGTCAACATCATCCTCGTTCTCCCATTTCACGGTAAGCCCCGAATTGTCCGTGTCAATATTCGGAACCGTCAGATTCTTCGGCGCCTGAGGCTTGATCTTAAAAGATGTGCTTGCAGGCGTGACCGTTTTCGCGGGAACAATCTTGCACCCGAAAAGAAAAGCCAATGCGACGAACATTAAAAGAGTCTTTCTGAAACCCATTCTGGAACCCATATCCGTAAACCCCTCCACTTGAAAGTGAAACATGTATCACGTGCTATTATATTTATGTGTTATAATCCGTTCAATTATACATAATATGTTTGTAAAACGCAAAATGAAATCGCCTTATTGGTGGTGTTTTTCCAGCCGAACAAACGGATTAGTGTGATTTTTTTTCACGAAAAAAGGGTTGCTGTGAATTTTTTTCACATGATAGTGTGCATATTTTTCACACCTAAATTAGCGTATTCATAATAATCTTTAGATGCATTTTCAAATATTTCAATAAGTTAAACATTTGAATAATGGTTTTGACGTAGTTTGGCATGCCTGTTGCATTATAAAAGGTGAGTTAAGAAACTTGTGCTGAGTTAAAAAGAGGTTGAAAGGACGTCCGCTGTGGCGTCCTTTTTTATTCCGGAGGTCTGCCTGCGGTTGTTTTCTTCATGCTGATCGCCCTTCGGACGCATGGCACGCCGTTCGGAATACGCCCATACGCAAAGTATTCGCTCCTTCCTCGCTACATGGCCCTGCGTCCGAATCGCTTCGCATCATTTCGAAAACATCCGCAGGCCGACCTCCGGAGCTTCGAGGCGGAATGACAAGAAGGATAGGAGGGTAGATACGGGTCTAAATTACTTAGTATTATATATTTTCTTGATATTTAATAGAATAACAGTTATAATATAACATATTGAATTATATGTCTTGTTGTAATTAATTGACCATATACAAAATTGATGAAAATGCTGCGAATAGGATGAACGCTGATTTTTAGATACTTGTCAGACGCTTGGCATTTGATAGCACGTCTAATAAATTGCTTTTTTTTGAGAAGTCAGTATAATAAACGATAGTTTATCTGCGGCAATGCCTAGTTGGTGGAATGGCAGACACGCTAGCTTCAGGTGCTAGTGAGCGCAAGCTCATGCAAGTTCAAGTCTTGTACTAGGCAATAATTGTGTCGCTTCGACAAATCTGAAATCGCAAATTTTATTCTTCTGAATATTCCTAATTTTTCTTAGAAGCTCCGGAGAGGGGTTCTCGATGAATTGCGCAGCGCCCGATCCTGTCGTTTTCCAATTCGTTGCTCCTGTGATTTCACGCAGCATCTTTTTTGCCTTCACATTCGCTTCCAGATGCTCGAAATCATTGTATTTCCTTTCTCCGTTTTCATATAGGCATTTGTATGCATTTGGAGTGTTCGAGTGGAAAGGGGGAATGGCGATGACGAATCTTCTATCTTTTTTGTCATCTTTCAATGGTGCTATCGTTTCGCCGAATCCGCTGACAAAGGAATTTGCGCGCCCATAGTAGAAGAACGGAACATCACTACCAAGCAGCGAGCACAACTCTTTGATTTCCGAAAAGCTATCGCTTGTTGTCGTAAAGCCGGTACTTTCTGACATTAGTGCGGAGAAACATTTCTCCAACGCCTTGATAAGTTCGGACGCATTGCTGCTTGCGATTCCAAAGCCTCGTCCGGTAGGGACGTTGTCATCGTGCCATATTTTCATGTTCAATCCGATCTTGCGCATTTCATGCCATTTGCAAGCAGCCTTGAACATGAGGTTATCTTCAACGGCCGGACAGCATTGCTCGTGCGGCATGATTTGAAAATCGAAACAGTTGATTAGATTGGGAAATAGTTCAATTCTAAACAATAAAATTTCATGGAAGTCTATGAGCACCATCTGGGATTGCAGCATGTGCATTCCCGCCTTCGCAACGTATTTTCCGATTTCAAGGCTAAGGTTAAGCTTGGCAAATGACTTGGCGAAGATTGAAAAAGCAAAATGTTCCGGCATAGCAGAGTTCTTCAGGGAGCATTAAAGCGCGTGTCCCGCCCTTTACTTTTGTTTGTGTTAATAGTATTATATAAAGGTTTATGACATTTTGACAAATCGGAAGGTTTTATCATGGCAGATAATTTTTATGTTCGCAGAAACAATGGCAACGAGAAAACCGGCGCCAAAACGAATTGGGCGTGGTATTTCGGAATATTCATTCTTGTCCTGATTTCGGTTTCATTCATTTTGCCCGCTACGGGTTTTTCCACCGGAAAGGGCAATAGCGTTTATTTCGGCAAGTTTGGAAGCAGGAAGATAGAATACGGCCTTTATCCTTCGAAATCCGATTACGCCAACATTGCCGAACAATATTATGATTATTATTCCTCGATGTTCTCTTCAAGCGGTTCGGATTCTCAAAGTTGGGTCAGAAATATGGCGTATTCTTCTGCTTTTTCGGAGATATTGAACAGGTATGCCAAACTGACTTATGCTGAAAAATCGAAGATGATCATTAGCAATAGGGAAGCCTCGCGCTACATAGTTGAAAATTTCTTCAAAGACTCCGATGGACAGTTTAATTCAGAATATTGGAAAACGATTTCATCGGACGACAAAAAGGCCGTGATTGCCGAATCCAAGGATTCGCTTGCTGCTTCTCATTTCGACAGCGATTATTCGAAGATAGCCAAGAATGATAAGAACAACCAATTCGTCTTCGATAATCTAGGAGAGGCAAGAAACTTCAATATGATTTTCTTCAAAGGCGATGATGCCAAAAACCTTGCTGACAGCGCTGTCTCCGCGCTAAACAACGGCGATTCGATGGAAAACGTGAAGCAGGAAGGGCAGGACGTGATAAAGGTCGAGAACGTCTATAGGTATTATGCCGATGGAACATTCTTTCCGACAAGGTCCTCTTCCGGGGAAATGGGGCGATTTCTCTCTAAAGTCGATGAAGATGAAAGTCTGCGCAACGCTTTGTTTTCCCTTGAAGTGAAATCCATATATTCGACTCCAATAGAGATAGAAGACGGAACATGGGCAGTGATTGAATTTGATTCGAATCAGACTCCGGAGCAATCCGATTCGGTTAAAGGCAGCGTTGAGGGCAGGATCGAATATCTTGATGAAAGCGATCTTGAAAACAGAATCAGGTCTTCGAAATTGTTTGATGACAAGTTCATGGAAGGATATTCCACGCTCTTCGCAAGCGGCAGTGATGAATAGGGCAGGGGAGGGTGTTTCGTCGCAATCTTGCAAATTGATTCAAAATCAATATAATTCTTCGTATTGCTTTGTTCATATCCGAATGATTTGCAATACGACATGGAGAGAGTAGTTCAGTTGGTAGAGCGCCAGATTGTGGTTCTGGTTGTCGAGGGTTCGAGTCCCTTCTCTCTCCCTTTTTTTTATTAGCGAATTGCTTTTTGATTCCGTCTTTTTGATTTGCTTTTTACCACATACCCTCTGTTTGATAATGCTTATTATATAATAGAGGTTTTTTCAAAACATCTTCCTTCACGCTGCTCGGATCTCGGTGCAAGCCCGCAAGTCCTGCGGATTCCCTCCGAAACGGGCATATGCACAAAGTATTAGCCCGTTTCGGAGAGGAACGCCTTGCGC
>CAMOXM010000087.1:0-5757 GCA_946629155.1 uncultured Spirochaetaceae bacterium
AAGGATGATTCGAGTTCGCTTGCCTATGACGAAAGCGAAGAAAGCCTTTCTTCCGACGAGTTTGTCGTAAAGCGAGAAGACCTATCGGATGACAGCGCCAGCGAAAGCGAAATCGAGTTGGAGAGCGAAACCAAGCCGGAAATTGATGTCAAGCCAGAGGATGAATCCAAACCTGAAGCCGAAAGCAAACCCGATGTCGAAGCCAAGCCTGAAAGCGCGCCATCTTCCGCTTCTTACGATTTCAGCGTTGATCGCGCCGATCAGGTCGAGCTGTATAAGGTTAACAATAAGGATTTCATAAGCCTTGACGGAAATGTCAGGATCAGCTTCATGCTTTCTGGTCAGAATAGGGTTTTAAGCGCGGATTCCATATTGTATGATGTGTCGGAGAACGAAATAGTGGCTTCAGGTCATATTTCGATATCGTCCCATTCGTCCGATTCGCAGAGTCTTCAGGACCTCGTCGCCGAACACCTTTCAATAAACTTGAACGACAACAAGGTCAGGCTAATAGAAGCGACAGGAAAAACCGAGAAAAGCAACCAGAACATAAAGTCATCCTATTACATGAGCGGCGACTCGTTGATAATAGACAACAAGACCAACGAGATATATTTCGATTCCGGCTCTCTTCTGCCGTCGTTTTCGCCCCACGCTTCGAATTGGGCCATAAGCGCAAACAAGATAATAATGAAGAACAACGGAGACGTTCTTTTGTCCGGACTTATGCTCAAGATAGGACGTGTTCCGTTCCCAATACCTTTTCCGCTTCCATTCGTATTCATTCTGCCAGGTACTCCTTTGACGTTGAATCCTGCGATAGGATTTTCATCGGCTAAGGGCGCATTCGTGAATCTGACTTATGAGGTTTACGGTTCGTATCCGCAAATCGGCAATTCCGGCGAAAAGGGGAACAGCCTCACAAACCTTCTGAAATCGGATGCAAATGGCGCAATGGTCAAGAAGGGAATACTGTATTCCTATGACGAGGAGAGCAAATCATCTTCGGGCGGCAAGGACTATTTGGCGGCTTTTTGCGACTTTTATGCCGATCAGGGCGTTTTTGTAGGAATTGACACGAAAAATACGTTTTTCGACAAATTGAATATGTCCGGAAAAGCCGGAATCGCCTATAAGCCGCAGCCGGCGAAAGAGAATCCAGGCAGCAATGATTACAGGAACTTGCGATATTTTTTCGATATTGACAATTTGAGCATGAGCAATATCGCAGGATTGAACATAAGCGCGAAGGCGCCATTCTATTCCGATCCCAATGTTGGGTCTGATTATTTGAACAGGCTGACGGCTTTCTCGATAGACAGCTTGTTCTTGAGCAGCATTGATTTTCCGAGCACGGTTTCGAAATCGGTCTCGGAACGCAAGTATTCGCTTTCGCTTTCATATTCGAAATCCTTCGGATTCAAAGCCATAGAATCCCTTTCGGCTAGTGCGGATGTCAACTATTCGAGATATTGGGCGTCCCCGACCGAATCCGACGGGTATTATTCGTATGCCTCAGGCGAATTCACGCTGCCAAGCGCTTCAATGAGATTATCAGGCACATTGTTTTCGCTTACAAGGAGCGATACTTCCTCGGCATCGGTGAAAAGAAGCATAAACGAGAATTTCGACGAGCTTGACGATTCGCAGAAGCGCGAGCAGGAGCTTTTGCTTATGCGCGACAGGATCAAGGCGCTGAATGTGAAAAAGGTCTCCTCCATAGAGGCCAAGGTCATCGAGCTGTCCGAATACGACGGCATGGAAAAGGATCTGGACAAGCTGATCGAGGACTATGCCGACACTTTCGCGGACAGGATGGGATATGTCCACAATCAAGAGGAGTTCGACAAGCTTAATGCCAAAGCGTCCGAGCAAACCGATTACGCAAAGGATTCCAAGGGACAGGAGCAGGAGCGCGAATCCGACGAGAGCAAAGCTGAAGGCGAAAACCAGTTATCAGCCGAAGGAATGGTTTCTCGGAAATATTCGTTGAAAGCGGCTGTTTCCGATGAGTCGGCATCCGGAAAATCCTTTTTCACCGGCTCGCACATTTCAATGAAATACAATTTCTCCGATACGTTTTCGAATGTTTTCCTCAAGCCCTTGGATAGGGAAAGCCTATTAGGCCCGCGAAAGACCTCCAACACTCTTAGCGGCACAGTGACGATGCAGGGAGGAATAGGCAACAACATATTTTCATTTACGGAAACGCTCACGCCGAACTACCAATATTCCTTCCTGGAAAGCTCATCCAATCTGACTACCCATGAGTTTTCGCTGCGTTCCAACCTGACATCTTCGTTGAGCATACCGCTGTCGCTTCCGAATATCAGCGTGAATTATTCGATGAGTTCGGTTCTATACACATACAAGTCCACCAAAGACGACAACACTCCCGAAAAGAACATAACAGAGAAGAAGTTTTCGTGGAGCAGCGAATCCATCTCGGCTCACAAGGTCGGCGTTTCGATGTCGTTCAAGTCTTTTGTCACGGCATCGGTCGATACGTCTCTTCCTCCGATGGAGTCGTTCGTCCTAACCCCGACCATGAGCGTTTCGTTCCTCAATATGACGCTGAGAGGCTCGCACAGCATGAGCGGTCCTGAATATTCTGCGCTGAAAAGCACGAAGACCACCGGATCGGTGTCATATTCGAAGACGCCGTTTTCAGTCAGCATTTCCATCGAATACGATTACGACAAGAACGATTGGGACATTCCGGGAGGTTTCTTCAAGCCGTTCACGATCGGGAACAATTTCTCCATCAGCCTTTTTTCATCATGGTTGAGCTTGTCGGAAAGCATCCAATTCGTCGGTTTGACGACCAATAGCCAGCGCGATTATTTTCAAAGCATTCAATTCAATGCTTCGATAAAGCAATACTTCAGCGCATCCTTCGTGGTTTCCGGCGCCTATGATGCCTTGGAGCTGACTAAAACCACTCTCAAATTGTCTGTTCCTGAGTTTTCAGTCGCTTTGTGGAAGAATAGAATCGTCCTCGTTTTCGGTTTTTCGACTACGGCTAATATAAACTTCAATGATGCCTTTCAAAACTCCCTCGACTATTCCTTCTCCCTTGAATTCCACATCAGGGAGTTGCTTAAGCTTACGATAGGGCTGAAAGGCGTTAACAACAATTTCATGGCATATACCGGCGACGAACGCTTCGGAAAATTCAATTTCGGCACGTTCCTGGCGGATATTTTCAGAGGCTTGAATTTCATATCGCCCAATATGTCTTCCAGCCAGTTCAAGATGGAGAGCTTGAATGTCGCCCTTGAGCACGATATGGGCGATTTTATTTTCGAGTTCACGTTCAAGGGCAAGTTCGAGCTGAATGTGAACGAATACGAATGGAAACCCGAGTACGCCATCCTTTTGAAATGGGGCGTCATTCCGGAACTGAAGATAGACAAGACCGTCAAGCCGTAAGCGTCGTCTGGCGTATGGTTCGGCGCTCGGAAGCGATTGATGGATTTATCGCCCGCAGACGCTCGCCATTGTAAATAGGTTTGCAATTATTTTGCGTTTATAATAATATTTGTGCGTAAGCTATTGATTATGTGTAGGGTGTTGAAGATTGGCAGCAAAAGAGATTAGGGTGAATCGTCAGATACGATGCCCTCAGGTTTTCCTGATTAATGAAAAAGGGGAGAAGTGCGGTAACGTATCGACTTTCGAAGCGTTGAACATGGCTGAAGAGGCCGGACTTGATCTTGTGGAGATTTCGCCCAATTCGAATCCGCCCGTATGCAAGATACTCGATTATGGAAAATATCGTTACGAGTTGGAAAGAAAGCAACGCGAAGCGAAAAAGAATCAGACCATAGTTAAGATAAAGGAAGTCAGGATGCAGGTCAAGGTCGATGTCGGCGATCTTAAGACGAAGGTCCGTTTCATTTCCGAATTTCTTGCCGAAGGCAACAAGGTCAGGGTTTCCGTTCGTTTCAGAGGCAGGGAGATGCAGCATCTCGATATAGGACGAGGCGTTCTCGACAAGGTTCTCGCTTCGCTTTCCGCAGGAGAGATTCCGTATCAGGTGGAGCAGGCGGCGACTATGGAAGGCAGGATGATGAGCATGCTTCTCGTTCAGCCGAAATCGAAACAGGCCAGATTCAACGGTTCGGGAGGGAGCTCCCCTTCGCCTGCAAGCGCGGTAAGCCAGGGAAGCCAGGATAGTAGCCATAACGCATCATAGCGCATAAGAATAGCGACATATAAAATTTCCGATAAGGTTTCTTGTGCCTTAAAGGGATGAGGAGGATAGGAAGAATGCCTAAGATGAAAACAAGAAAGGCTGCTAGCAAAAGATATCGCGTATCGGCTAGCGGCAAGGTCAGTTTCAAGAAGCAGGGATTGAGACATATCCTGACGAAAAAATCGACGAAGCGCAAGAGAAATCTCCGCAAGAAGGGCGAGATGAAGGGCAAGTTCGTTGAAAATGCGAAAACCATGATGCCGTATGCGTTTTAGTGATGGAGGAGTGAGGATATGAGGGCAGTTGACGGTACGAAAAGGAAAGATAGAAGAAAGAAAGTCCTGAAACAGGCCAAAGGCTATTGGGGCAGGCGTTCCACGAATAATCGCATCGCTAGGAATGCGGTTATGAAGGCTGGGGTGTATGCCTACAGGGATAGAAAGGCGAAAAAGAGGGACTTCCGCAAGCTTTGGATAGCCAGGATAAGTGCGGCGGTTCACGAATACGGTTTGAATTATTCCCAGTTCATGCACGCCTTGAAGGTTTTGAACATAGAGCTGAACAGAAAGGCCATTTCCGATATGGCTGTCGAAGACAAGGAGAGCTTCGCTTCATTGGTTAAAAAGGCGAAAGAGGCTTTTTGACATCATTCGGCGATTTAGGAGGATGCGATGATTATAAAGAACGAACAGGTGACGTTGCTGTCGGATGCCGAAATAGCGAATCAGCGGCTGAAGATCATTGTCGGTTTTCTTGATAGGCTTCGCCGTGAGAGAGATGCGCTTCTTGCGCAGAACAAGGTCTTGAAATCCTCCAACGAAGGATTGGAACGCTATTCAAAGGTATTCCATCTCGATGAGGAGAAGGAGAAGGAAAACATCGCTTTGGCCGCCGAGACTGCCGTCGAGGATATCATTGGCGCTCAGGTCGCATCGGAATTCGATTCGATCAATGATTTTTCCGCACCGGTTTCAGATACCGATTTAATTTGATTGAGGGGTAGTCATGAAGAGGAATCTTTTTGTTGCGATTGCTTGCGCATTCGCATTCGTCGCACTTGCGTCTTGTTCCAGCAGCAACTATGTGAAGGTTCGGCAATATGCTGTTTCCGGCGAGCTTGCGACGCCGATGGATGCGAGGAACTTCGATGTGTATATAATCTGCACGGGCGATGTCGCCGGCGATGTGAATCGCGAAGGCATCAGAGATGATGTCATTAGCGTATCCACGCTGTCGGGGCTTGTCCAGGCGGTTAGGAAGTTCAACGAAAATACGATTGTCGTAGATACAGGAAACTTCACTTACGGGACTAGGTTCGCATCCGGAAACGCATCGACGGAGATGAAGAACGGCGCGGCCATGGTCGATTTGGCTCGCAAAATAGGCTACAATGCCATGAATGTCGGACGATTCGATCTTCTTTATGGAAGACGCGCGCTAGCGGATAACGTCAATGCGGCGACAAGGAAAGCCGGAGAGAAGGAGAACGAGGTCTTTTACGTTTCCCAGAACGTCGGGAATGGAATCGATAAGTTCAAGATATTCAATTTCAACGGGTT
>CAMOXM010000088.1:0-5642 GCA_946629155.1 uncultured Spirochaetaceae bacterium
GGCCAACATCGCTTTGCTGTTCCTTTCACTTGTATCGTTTGTCATTTCATTCATTTGGTATCGCATTGCCAGGGGGTCGAAAGCCTGCTTTGAGGAATATGAAGATGCGATAGGCGAGACGTATAGGAAATATATGAAAGACAAGGTATATGGATCCGAATTCTTCCGTCCGGAATTTGGTGCGAGAGGTTCGGACCGTTTGACAGGCTCCGGAGCGTATTCCGTCAGCAAGTTGAACATTATCTTGCCGCTGTTCTTCATGGAGCTGCTTGGCTTGCTTTCGTTTTTTCATTCTAAAGCGGCATCGTGCGGCAGGTTTGTATGTTCGTGCTGTGATTTATGCTGGGCGGTTTTCATAATGCTTGTGCTGTTCGTTCTGAACCTAATCCTCGTATGTGCGTTTTCCAAGAGCACTTGGCTTAGCAAACGTACGCATAAGGTCAGTGCCGATGCGCAAAATTGACGGGGAGGACGGCGGATGAAAACGAAGGTGAAGTATTCGCTGTCGCTCGCCCATCGTTCATATTGGAATCTGTCCGAATATAACGAGGATGGAGGGATGATTAGGAATAATAATGAAGTATATACCGGTGGTGAACCGGTGGTATGCGTTCTTTTCATTTACGATACAGAGGATTTTTCTGCAGCATTCGATTTGCTCGGTGTTGCGATGGGCGTTGCTCCGGCGCAGGACGGGCTGAAGCTTGTGCAGGGTGGAACCATCAGCAGCGCTCATGTTGACGGCGAGATGAGAAGCGATGTCGCAATCGATGCCTTCTATATTGGTGAGACTGAGGTCACCCAAGCTGTATATGAAAGCGTCATTGGATATAACCCGTCCGAATTCGAGGGTGATGATCTGCCTGTTAATTGTGTGAACTGGTATGATGCCGTCATCTTCTGCAATTGCATGTCACGGTTGTCTGGGCTGGAGAGGTGCTATTCAATGTCCGACGATTCTTCGATCGTCTGCGACTTCTCCAAGAACGGCTACCGCCTTCCTACCGAGGCCGAGTGGGAATGGGCTGCGAGTGGAGGCGTGGAGTCCGAGGGCTACAAGTATTCCGGCTCCAACGACATAGGAGAGGTGGCATGGTACTCCTTTAATTCTGAATATAAGATACATTCTGTCGGACCTATAGTGGATACGTTCTAAAATATGATGGCTTCCGGCTTGCTCGTTCCGCGCAGGAATAGAGCGATGGGAACGAGTTTTGAAAAAACCTCATTTGCATTGCGCTTGCATCTGAACTAAAATAAAAGGCATGAAACGAAGATTGCCTATCGGAACGCAGAGCTTCGAGATAATCAGGAACGGCGGTTATGTTTATGTTGACAAGACCGATTTTGTTTACAATCTTGCCGACGACTGCAGGATGGCAGGGAAGTTGACGAGATGTTTTTCGCCGATTATGATCCGAACAGCCTGGATATTGCCCCGCTTTTGTATCAGTACGGGTATCTGACGATAATCAGATATGACCTTCAATCGGGAATCTACAAGCTTGGTTTTCCTAACAAGGAAGTTGCAGAGGGTCTTATGACCTGCCTTTTGCCGAAATATCTGGCAGCAAGCGATAGTAAATCGAATGGGAACATAGGCAATAGGTCTGAAGTAGCCATTGAAAGCATTCGGCAGACATTGCTGAAAGGTGACGCGAAGAGAGTTGTTGACATAGTCTCGTCCTGCATTTCGAGCATTCCTACGATTATGAATGAGTCGTGCGAAAACTATTATGAGAGTCTTGTGCATGTCATTTTTCGCGTGACAGGTTTCGAGGTTGTCGGACAGGCTCAGTCATCAGCTGGCAGAGCGGACATAGTGTTGCAGATCCCGAATTGCGTTTGGATATTCGAATTGAAAATGGATAATGGCGTCAAAGATGTCGGCAAGATATGCAACTTGGCGCTGAAACAGATAGACGACAAGGGCTACTTCAAACCATATTTAGCATCAGATAAGACAACCCGTAAAGTTGCGCTTGTATTTTCTTCCAAAAAGAAGGGTTTGATAGGTTGGAAGGAGCAAGTTAAATGCACTTCTAAGAACCATCTTTAGCGACAAATCCCTGGTTTTTCCTGTATATATGTACTAGGCGCACGAAATGGAATCTTTGGCTCTCGATACGCCCGCTTGAAAAACGGAGGGGAAACGGGTATATTATGGGAAAATGCAGGATCGAGGGGAAGGCGAATGCCCCCGATAGCATTGTCATAGATGAGGCTTTCAGAAGGAGGTTTTCGGAATATTGCCTTATAGACGACTACTACATGTCGGTTTTTTTCAGGGACGATGCGGCCGAGCGCCCAGTGCGTGCTGAGAAATAGGACGATGGAACTTAAGGAATCGAAGGAGGTCGGCATTATGAGCGACGTGATAAGGGAGATGGTCGAGGGGGGGCGTCGAGCAAGGGCGCAAGGAGGGCATGGAGAAAGGCATGGAGGTCGCTAAAGCAGATGCTGTTCTTAGGATGATGGATAAGGGCTTTAATGCAAATGTCATATCCGAATGCCTTGATCTATCGATTGATGATGTCAGGATGATTGCCAAAGCCGCTACTTGATGTTTTGATTTGTATCATCTCGGTGCTATAATTAGCGTATGCGCGATTCGTATTCACGTCAAATCAGTTATTTGCGTTTTTCCCTGACGGACAAATGCAATCTGAAATGCGGATATTGCTGGACATCTGCATCTGATGACGAATCCATAGTTCGAACATCCGCAGTTAGATTCGGCTACGATGAGCGGCTGATGTCCGTTCGCGCCGCCTCCCGTGTCGGGATAACCAAGGTTCGGATTACCGGAGGAGAACCTTTGTGCTATCCGAGGCTCATGGATTTCATAAGAGGTGTGAAAGGCATTTCGGGCATAGACGGCGTGTATCTGACAACCAACGGCACTATGCTTGACGGCGCGGCAGGCGAGCTTGCGAAAGTCGGATTGGACGGAATCAACATAAGTCTTGATACTTTGAAGCGCGACAAATACGAAAAGCTTACCGGTTATGATATGTTCGATAGGGCGATGGGCGGATTGCATGCCGCTTTGTCGAGCGGATTTAGGAGAATAAAGCTGAACGTAGTGTTGATAGGCGGATTCAACGACGATGAGATTCCGGGTTTCGTTGCGCTCACCAAAGAAATGCCGGTGGATGTGCGTTTCATAGAATTGATGCCGATGTCGGGAAACGGCATGTTCGGGAAGAATGCTTTTCTGAGCGGCAAGAAGGTCTTGAAAGAGTGCCCTGACTTGAAATTCATCGGAAGGGAAAACCCCTCATCTGTTGCTTGCCTTTATGCTTTGGATGGGGCGAAAGGCAAGGTGGGGCTGATAGAGCCGGTATTCTCGTCCTTCTGCGACAAATGCAACAGGCTTAGAATCACTTATGACGGATTCGTAAAGCCGTGTCTGCATTCCGCCGAAGAGTTTTCTTTAGTTGGTCAGAATGAGACCGAAATGGAAGCCACGATCAGGAGGGCTATCGAAAGCAAGCCGCGCGAGCACGATGATTTGCGATGCGTTGATAGCGCAGGTGCAGACGGCGCTACGACGGGCGGCAGAAGCATGAAGAGGATCGGCGGGTAGGTATGGGCAAAGCAGAGCAGGAAGATTTTTCGCATTTTGATGAAAGCGGCAGGGCGGTTATGGTGGATGTGTCTGGGAAGGCGCAGACTTCACGCGAAGCGATTGCCAAAGCGACTGTAAGAGTCAATTCCAATACGATGTCCCTTATCAAATCCGGGGGCATAAAGAAAGGCGATGTCCTGGCCGTTGCTCAAGTGGCCGGCATAATGGCCGCTAAGAGGACTCCGGATATTATACCGATGGCTCATACTCTTCTTTTGCAATCAGTTCGCATCGAATATGAAATCGACGATTCGAACAATCTGATTCTGATTACTTCCTGTGTGAAATGCGAAGGTCAGACAGGTGCCGAGATGGAAGCGCTTACAGCTGCCAGCGTTTGCGCTCTTACGATTTACGACATGTGCAAGGCGGTTCAGAGGGATATTGAGATCGCTGATGTTCGCCTGCAAAGAAAATCGGGTGGCAAAAGCGGCGTTTACGAGAGGAAAAGCGAGGATTAGCGTAATGACGAAAGCCGGTGGCAGAAGCAATGAAGAATTGGGGAACGAAATGGCGGCAGGCGGAAGAACAGGAAAGGTTAAGGCGGTTTGCATTTCAGAGAAAAAGGGCGAGATCAAAAAGGAAGTGGGTAGGGTCTCCGTGAAAAAGGGCTGGGGAATCGACGGTGATGCTCATGCCGGGAAATGGCATCGTCAGGTAAGCATTTTGGCTGCCGAGGATATCGCCGATATGGAAAAGGTTCTCGGTCGAAATCTTGATCGTGGCGTGTTTGCGGAAAACATAATAACCGAAGGCTTGAAAACCGATGGAATGCCTGTAGGAAGCATATTGGAAACCGAAGGCGGGGTTGTTCTCGAACTCACTCAAATCGGAAAGGAATGTCATAGCGATTGCGCAATCAAGCGACAGACCGGAAAGTGCGTGATGCCGCAGAAAGGCCTGTTTTTCAGGGTTTTGGAAGGCGGTGAGATCAAAGCGGGCGATACCATCGAATTTGCCTCATTGTATAATGCCGCAGTACTCGTGGTCTCCACATCTTGCAGCATGGGAACACGAACGGACGAGGCAGGTGAAGCGGTGATGTCCATATTGAGAGGAAACGGCTTCAGATCCGAATACAAGTCGGTCGTTCCGGACGATGCCGGGCGCATCAAGGCAGAACTTCTTGATTTGTGCAATCCTGAGCGTGGTTTTCATTTGGTGCTTACGTCGGGCGGAACCGGACTTTCGCCCGCAGATGTCACGCCCGAAGCCACATTGGAAGTCATAGAGAGGCGCGCCGACGGGATTTGCGAGCTGATGCGCCTTGAAGGCGGCAGGAGCAATTCGAACGCTTACTTGTCCAGAGGCGTGGCCGGAGCGCGCGGCAGGACCTTGATTGTGAATCTTCCCGGCAGCACCAGGGGCGCATCGGAAAGCTTGCGAGCGATAATTCCCGTTCTGCCACATGCCCTCAAGATGCTTTGCGGAGATTCAAGGCATTGATTTTTAAGCGTCAAATTGCAATAATTCTAAAGTTATGGAATCTATTTCAGAAAGGCTTGACCTTGCCAGAAAAGAGTTGCTTGATCTGTCGCTTAAGAACCCCTTGATAAACTACAGACTCAGAGTTTCGTCGGGAATCGAATTTCCGTTCCTGAATGCCGCTGATGTTTTCAATTATCTTGTAAATGAGGGCAAGAAATCCTATTTCACGACTGAAAAATCGAATAATCCTTCGAGACTATATACCGCATTGGACGAGAAGGAGCTTCATCGCAAGCTTTTGAGGACCTACCGTTCGAGCAAGATGTACATAGAGGAGAAAGGGGCGAACATACTTTTCCTGGCGCTTGGCTTTTTGAAATGGCGTATTGTCGAGGATGAGGAGAACTTCTATAGGGCTCCGCTGGTTCTGATTCCCGTTGAGTTCAAGAAAATGGATAACCTCGACAAATTCTATCTGCAATACAGCGGAGATGAAGTCAGGCTCAACATTTCGATAATAACCAAGCTCAACAACGATTTCGGAATAAACATAGATTACGAATATGAGGGCGAAATCGAGGGT
>CAMOXM010000089.1:0-5601 GCA_946629155.1 uncultured Spirochaetaceae bacterium
TATGTGGAGAAAATTTTGCATTTTATCGTCGGTTTTGCTTTTGTGTCTTGCTCAGAGTGCGTTTTCGATTCCTGGAATCGTATGCGCTTACGAGCCGAACAGGAACGACGGCAAGACCTCATCGGGAGTTCCGTTCAATCCCTTTTCCGCCACCTGCGCTCATGTATCGCTTCCTTTCGGCACGAGCGTGGCGTTCACATGCGGGGATAGGGCTGCTGCTAATGTGATAGTCACCGATAGGATAAATGCTAGCGATGACGTTTTTTTTGTTACTAAGGGCGTTATGGACAGATTGACCAAAAATGGCGAAGGTGCGATAAAGGTCAATTATGTGGTTGCGAAGACGGGAGACGGCACGACTGCATGGGGCGATAAGGGAAATTCGTGGTATGTTGCCGGAAACGTCCGTTCGTCCGATATTTTCATGCTTTACGAGCAGCTTTTGAAGCTTGGATATAAACCGCGTATTTCTTCGGATAGCTCTAGCCTTGAGATTCCTTATGTGGTCGAGCATCGATGGTCCATGCTGATGAGCGATTTGGAATCCTTGAGAGCTGATGTTTCCGCAATCGTCAAGACGGAAATGGAAATGAATCCTATGAGGCTTTAGCTTTCTATGCTCGAATTCAAGATATTGAAAAAGGAGAAGCATTCCAAGGCGAGATTGGGCGTAATCGGTCTTGCGCATGGAAATGTCGAAACTCCTGTTTTCATGCCTGTAGGAACCGCCGGCTGCGTCAAGGCGCTTTATCATAAGACGGTCAGCGATATCGGATATAAGCTTATACTTGCGAATACCTATCATCTTCGCCTTCAGCCGGGAGAGGAGGTTTTGGGTTCGTTCGGTGGGATTCACAGGTTTTCATCGTGGAACGGCAATATACTCACGGATAGCGGCGGATTTCAGATATTTTCGCTCTCATCTCTCAGGAAGATAAAGGACGATGGCGTGACGTTTCATAGTCATATCGATGGTTCGCTGCACAAGTTCACTCCAGAGTCGGTTGTCAGAACGCAAGGCGCAATAGGCTCCGATATCGCAATGTGCCTTGATGTCTGCTCCGACCCTAAGGTTTCGAGAAGGGATGCCGTCAGGAATATGGAAGTGACGCATGATTGGGCACGACGTTCTTTAGAGGAATTTTCGAGATTGAAAAAGGAGGGGTTTAAGGCCCCTCATAATCTTTTCGGCATAGTGCAGGGTGCTTTTTGCGAGGATTTGAGGGAGCAGAGCGCCGAGTTTATCTCGTCTCTTCCGTTTGACGGAATTGCAATAGGCGGGTTGTCGGTGGGGGAAAGCCATGATGATTTCATCAAGTATCTGACGTTTACCGCAGAGCGCGTTGACAATTCCAGGCCGCTTTATGTCATGGGAATCGGCAGTCCGCTGTACATGCTTAAAGCCGTGGAGAATGGAATCGATATGTTCGATTGCGTTCAGCCCACCAGAGTTGCGCGTCATGGCCTGTTGTACACCAAGGCCGGAGTGATGAACATCACGAAGGCCAAATACAGGAACGATTCGAATCCTATAAGTGAGGAATGTTCGTGCGCGCTTTGCAGAAATTATTCCAGAGGGTATCTCAGGCATCTGTTCAAAGCGGGCGAAGGTTTTGCAGGGACGCTCGCTTCAGAGCATAATCTGACTTTTTTCAATGATTTCATGAAGGACATCAGAAAATCGATAGAGGACGACAGGTTTTTGGAGTTCGAAAAGCGTTTTCTCGACAATTTCAAAACATCTCCGCTCTGATAGGAGGAGACATTGAGCCTTTTTTTAGACGCCATCGGCGCGAGGAAAATAGTGCAAGGCCCTATGGCCGGTTATTCCGATAGGGCGTTCCGACACATCATGATAGAGCACGGATGCTCATTGACGACCACGGAAATGGTGAGCGTCGAAGGGCTGATAAGAAACGGCGAAAGGACATTCGATTTGCTGCGCCTTGCAGATAACGAAAAGCCCGAGATGGCTGTCGTGCAATTCTTCGGAGCGGATCCGTCGAGCTTTTCGAAGTCCGTCGAGATTCTTTTGAAACAATATCGGCCGCTATGCATAGACATAAACGCAGGGTGTTCGGTTCGCAAAGTTGTGAAAACCGGTGCCGGCGTCGCTCTCATGGGGAACCCGAAAAAGGCGCATGATATAATCAAAGCGATGAAAGATGTCGATTCGTCGCTTTTGGTTAGCATAAAATTCAGACTCGGTTTGAACTATGATTCCGTTAGCTATTTGGATTTCGCGGAACATGCAGCGCAAGCAGGCGCTGATATTATGACGTTGCACCCTAGAACCGCATCGCAAGGTTTTTCCGGTGCAGCCGACCATGCGCGCACGAAGGCTTTGAAGGAGGCTTTTCCGGAAAAAATCGTAATTGCCTCAGGGGATGCATTCGAGATGCGATCTGTCGATGAAGTCCTATCGCTTTCGTCGTGCGATGCGGTGATGATGGCCAGAGGACTCATAGGCAATCCGTTCGCATTTGAAGGCAGGAACAAGACTGAAGTTCCGTCAGATGAGCGAATCGCCGCATACAACAGGCATTACGAGCTTCTCAAGCATTACGAAGGCGAACGCAAAGCCGACTTTTTGATTCGAAAATTCGCAAAAGCGTATTTGTCCGGAATCGATAAATGTCTTATAGATGGCGTATCTTCAAAAGCATCCATGAAAAATGCCCTGTCGTAGCCATTGACTGACGACAGAGCCCTGAAATCGATTCGGAGGTTTCTTCAAAATTGATTCCAAGATGATGCGAAGGCTATTTCGAACCAGGATTCAAGTCGATATCGCCATCCCTGCGCTTACGCGCTTCCTTGACCACCGCGCTTGACATCGCGAACAGGGCGATGACGTTAGGCAGGACTATTATTTGATTGAAGAAGTCCTGAAGCTCCCATACAAGGTCGTTTGAAAGAATCGAGCCGAGAAAGACGAAAGCGAGTGAAATCACGGCATAAACGGCCGCGCTTTTTTTGCCGAAAAGATAGATCATGTTGACTTTCCCGAAGAAATTCCAGCCGAGTATCGTCGAGAATGCGAAGAAAAGCAAGCATACGGCTACGAAGATCGATCCCAGCGAATCTCCCATAAGGGACGAGAATGCTATGGGTGCGAGATTCGTTTTGGTTATGCCGTCTATTGCTCCGTTATGGAGGATTCCGCCTTTTGTATAGCAAACCGATATGACCACCAAAGCAGTCATTGTCAGAACGATGAACGTATCGACGAAAAGTCCTATCATTGCGACAACGCCTTGTTCATGCGGATATTTGACGTTTGCCATCGCATGCGCGTGCGGAGTGGAGCCCATGCCCGCTTCGTTTGAGAAAAGCCCTCTTTTCACACCTTGGCTGATGGCGGTTTTCAGTGCGTATCCGATGCTTCCTCCTATGATTGCGTCAGGCGAAAAAGCGTATTTGAATATGAGTGCGAATGCTTCTGGAACATGGGTTATCTTCGATGCTATGACTGCTATGCAGCCGAGAAGATAGAGGATCGCCATGGCGGGGACGAGCTTTTCGGTTACGGATGCGATTCTTTGAATTCCGCCGAGGAAGATAAGCGCGGCTATGATCGTGATCGCAAGTCCGATCGACCATGCAGGGATTTTGAATGCGGTCTGGCATGTTTCTCCTATCGAATTGGATTGAACCATCGCCCCCATGAATCCGAGCGCCAGTATGGCTGCGATTGCAAAGAGTCCTGCGAGGAATTTTCCGAGTTTGCCCGGAAATGCCCTTTTGATGTAATAGACGGGTCCTCCGTGCAGCTGGCCGTCATCATCCTTGATTCTGGTTTCTATGGCGAGAACGGCTTCCGAATATATCGTGGCCATTCCGAAGAATGCTATTATCCACATCCAGAAAATCGCGCCCGGACCCCCAAGCAATATTGCGCCGCATGCGCCGACTATGTTTCCCGTTCCCACCTGCGCCGCGATTGCTGTTGATAGGGCTTGAAACGAGGTGAGTCCGCTTCTTTGCTTTTCACCGTTCAGGCTTATCTCACCGAAGAATTTCCTTATCCCTTCGCCGAAGCATCTGATTTGCACGAAGCGCGTTTTTATCGTGAAGAATATTCCAGTCGCCACCAAGAGGATTATAAGCACGTAATCCGAAAGGTAGCTGTTTGCCTTTTGTACCAATTCAAGCATTTGCCTGCTCCTGTTGTATTTTGAAAAGTCTTTTTGTTTTAAATTGTTCATTTTAGTGTAAAAAAGCATTAAAAATCAAGATTGCGTTTGAAAATAACAATGAAAAGTGATATTATGACGCGCATGGGAACGATACTGATTAAAAACGGTCTCCTTGTCGATACGGAATGGATAAGGAGAGAGGACATATTGATCGTTGACGAGAAGATAAGCAGAATCGCCAAGAACATAAACCCGAATACGCTGGATCCCGAAACGGAGATCATCGATGCGGAGGGGATGTGCGTGATGCCGGGGTTCATTGATGCCCATACGCATTTCGGGCTCGTTTCGCGCGGAACGGTTACGGCCGACAGCTTTGAGGAAGGTTCCAAATGCGCTGCATACGGCGGCTGCCCCACCGTAGTGGATTTTGCGGGTCACAACAAGAGCAAAACGCTCTTCGAAAGCGCTCAGGATAGGATAAACGAGATGAAGGGCAGGATGGCAGTGGACTATGCTCTGCATCAGGGCGTGTACGGAGCGATCCCGGATGATATCGAAACCCAGCTTGATGAGCTTTCCACGGAAGGCATAAATGTCATCAAGATCTTCACCACTTATCGCAACACGGGATACCTCATCGAGAAGAAAAAGGATCTTGAAAGGCTCTTTAAGGCGGCTACGGAGCGCAAAATGCTGATAACCGCGCATTGCGAGGATAACGACATAATCGAAAAGACGGAAAAGGAATGGAAAGGCGGGTTCGCTCCTAAATCGCATCCCGATCTTAGGCCTGATGAGGCGGAGGCCAAGGCGATTGCTTTCCTCGGCGAGATTGCGATGAAGCACTCCGCTCCGCTTTATGTGGTTCATCTTTCAAGCGCAAAAGGCCTGGAGGCCGTCAGAGAGCTTAGGGAGAAGGGCGCGAGGATTTTCGTAGAGACGACTCCCACGTATCTCTATAAGGATAAGTCCCTTCTTGAAAGGAAGGACGCAGCGCTTTTCGTGATGACGCCTCCGTTGCGAACGGGCGAAGACAATGAGATGCTGCAGACAGCGCTTGAGGACGGCGAGATTCAGGTGGTTGCTACAGACCATTGCTCTTTCACCAAGAAGCAGAAAACGGACACTGGCGCGGATTGCAGGAAGACATTGCCCGGGGTTCCCGGAACGTCCGAGATGTTCAGCGCCGTGCATACTTTCGAATTGGCGCATGGCGGGTATCTCAAAATACAGCAGATGGTCAATTTGATGAGTACGTCTCCTGCCAAGCTTTTCGGACTGTATCCGAGGAAGGGTTGCCTGCATATAGGAAGCGATGCGGACATAGTCATTTTCAATCCTGAGGAGGAATGGAACCCTGCCGATAATATTGTTTCGGCTTCCGGATATACGCTTTTCTTCGACGACGTGTTTGTCGGGCGCGTCAAGAAAACGTATCTGAGAGGAACGCTTATCATGG
>CAMOXM010000090.1:0-5433 GCA_946629155.1 uncultured Spirochaetaceae bacterium
CCAAAACACCTTCTTGAGATGCGCATCCTTCTCGAAATCCGCAGGATCTTCGGCTATTGAGAAGATTGGAACGGATCTGTAAAGATCCCTGATGCCGATGCTTTGAAGAAAGTCGTGCGTTCCTTTTCCGAAAAAAACCACTATCAAAGGGCTAAGCAGATTCATTTCCGTCTCAAGGAACGCGAAGCATTTTTCGTGGGATGCGCTTCCGACGGCCTCCTCGACATGAAGGCATTTAGGGAAAACGGTTATGCAATATGCGCCGCTGGATTCGTTCAAGCCCACTGCCTTCATTATCCTGCTTATGAAATCATTCTCTTCGGAATTCGGCTCCCTCTCTGTCACTATGAGGATCTGAACCTTGCGAAACCTTTCGTCGGGCAGGATTTTACGAAGATCGCCATGCGAATCATCATCGGATCGGCACTTATGGCAATCAGTCAATGACTTAAGCAGCAAATCGAATGTCGGCTGTTTCTCCTTTCCTTTTATGTTGATCTCCTTGAAAACCTCAACGGCGGAATTCCTGCGTTTCGAACTTTGTTGCGACGAACGAGGATAGGATATTATAGGCGCTGCCGATGTGCTGCCCGTTCGATTATCGTATGCCGTTCTTCTGCGGACGGGAGCGGATGCCGAACCGTTCGATGCTTGAAGTACGCGACCATTCACATCGGAGGGGGCGCGCAATTTGGGCTTGCGTTCAGGAAAAACCCTGAATTCAGCCATATCAGTGATCGATTCGAGGTTTTCGAGGAATGCTCTCAAAAGACTATCTATTTGAGATTTTCGTAACGCCGATTTTCGCATATTTGATTTGAACTTTAGTATCAAGAGGGCCTATGTCAATGGAAAAATCCCCCATGTCCGGAATGATCTCGCCATCAAAGAAAACAGACGACAGCTTGCCATCTGCGAAGGAAATCGAAAGCCTGCCCGATAAATTCATATCGCTTGACGAGATTATCTTCGTATATCTGTTATTCTCGAAAACGAATTCGTCGAAGTTCAGCATGCTGTCCATTCGCTTATGGTTCGATCCGATCTCCGAAGACGCAGGCATATCTTCGAACTTCTCAAGCATCGCGCCCATGAATCCCGATGCGGGCATGTATTCGGCATAACCCGGTGCCTTCACGAGTATTTCCGCCTCTTTGATTCCCTTGCGAAACTCAATATCGTCCTTTGCTTCGCGAAGGCGACGTATTCTCTTGGCTTTAACGCTATACCTCCCATCCACTCTTCCGCCGAAATAGCTGCCGAGCGTCATCGCGACAAGATTATCCAAAACGACGTTGAAAGAATAAAAAGCCTCATCTTCCTCATTTTCGCTGAATCCGTTCACGGATACTATGGATTGTCCGCCCATTGAAAGCTGCATGCGATACGAAGAGGTGAAATTAGCCGTTTTCATTGCGCTTTCGAACTCTTCGCGACTGACACGATAATCAACGGCGAAAACCGACTGCGCGCACAGCATCACCGCTACGAATGCAATCCTAAAAATCGACTTCATCGCCATAATAGCATGCCTTCAAGAGTTTTTCCATGGTTCTGAATTCTATCTTTCTGGGATTGACAGCCGTACATGCGTCGTTGACAGCATTTGCCGCAATATCATGAAGACGTTCCAGAAAAACCAGTTCCGATATGAATCCTGCCTTAACCGGAAAGCTGTCCTTTCCGTATTCCTGCAAGCATCGGGGAATCCTAAGGCTTTCATTCAGCTTTTCAATCATTTCCACGAGCCTGACGACTTTCGCATTGTCGCTTCCACCGCCTAAATTCAGACTATCGGCTATCGATACGTATCCCGCAAGCGCCTGGCTCTCCTTGGAATTGAATCTGATCACCTTGGGCAGATACATGGCATTGGCCGCACCATGTATTATCTTAGCTCCCAAATCCTCGAATGCTAAACACGTGCTATGAGCCATCGAATCGACGAGTCCCGAAAAAGCATTGGAAAAAGCCATGCCCGACAAGCATTGGGCATCATGCCTTTTCGCCTTAGCATCCGCATCGCCGTTATATGATTCCAGGAGATTGTCCTTTATCATTTTCACGGCATGAAGCGCCAAAGCATCGGAATATGCGCTTCGCTTCGTCGAAACATAGGCCTCCACAGCATGCGCCAACGCTTCCATTCCCGCATGCGCTATCACTTTCTGAGGCACGGATTCCGTCAAATCCGGATCGACTATAGCCGCATCCGGCGTGATCCCGTAATCGACTACGAAGAACTTGTTTTTTGCGCTCCGATCGGCTATCACTGAAAATGGCGTGACTTCGGCAGCGGCTCCGGATGTGGATGATATGGCGCAAAATCGCGCCTTTTTCCTCAACTCGGGCAGCTCGAAGTTTCTTCTCATCTCCTTGAAGGCGATATCCGGATGCTCGTATTTGACCCACATCGCCTTTGCGGCGTCGATTACCTAGCCGCCGCCTATCGCAACTATCAGATCCGGCTCGAATCCGGAAATCCTCTCAGCGCCGCTTAGAACGGCATCGAACGAAGGGTCAGGCCCTATCCCGTTCCCGATTTTCACTTCCATGCCAGCTTCCCTGAGATACCTCTCAGCCTTCTCGAGAAACCCGTTTTTCCTCATGGAGCTTTCTCCAACGCAAATGAAGGCTTTTCTTCCTTTCATCGTTCGAAGCGCTTCAATCGCGCCTCTCCCGTAATAGATATCCCTGGGCAATGTAAACCTCGCCATATTTCGATGACACCTCCGGCTTTATCGCAGCATATTAAATGCGACAATGACAGCATTCCAATTGCATTAATTTTACTATGCGCAAAACATATTTGCAATACGCAAGGGAATCGCATAGAATTCATATGCAACGGACTTGCCATCATTATGAATCTTCATTGCTATGAAAATAAAACGACAGTAGGGTTTTATTCGGATTTCGCCGAAAAAGGGCTGTTGAAATACGAAAAGGCAATAGTTGAAAGATTTTTTGCTCCGAAAATGAGAATTCTGGACGTAGGCTGCGGTGCTGGAAGAACAACTAAGCCGCTGCACGATATGGGAATGATCGTGACCGGAATAGATTTTTCAAGCGCCATGATCGAACAAGCCAGAACGAAATGCGAAACATGCGATGGGCCGGAATTCGCCGTTTGCAACGCAAAAGATCTCGGACGATTCGAGGATGAGAGCTTTGATGGCGTATTCTTCAGCATGAACGGGCTCGCATTGCTCGCACCAGGCGAGAAGGAAATTGCATTAAAGGAATTCTTCAGAGTGCTTAAAGCCAACGGAATCTTCATATTCAGCATTCCGCCGTTGAATGTCGAGAAAGGCTATTTCAAATCGAAAATCAGCTCCATGGGCCTCGATATTTCAAACTATTACGATAGAATCAGACTCGGAGAGGAATTTTTCTGCGACAGCGGCGGAGTAGCAAGCATCAACATACCGTTCGAAAACGATATGAGCATGCTTTTAAACGATTGCGGATTCGATATCGTGCTCAAGCAGCCAAGCGCCAGCATAGCCGATGACGAAGACGAAGATGTGCACGAAACCATGGTCTGGGTTGCCAAAAAGAATAGCGAGCATTTCCGAGAATGTTTATAGGAACCGCTGTCTGAGCACACCTAACGCCCTTTTAGCTGCCTCATCATCCTTTGAACCGTTTTCCTTCCAAGTCCGGTTTTGAAGCATATCGAGTCTATGTCATCATTTAAAAGGTCGTCTGCGTCCGAATAGCTTTCGCAAACCGCCTTTGCGCGCAAATCCCCGATTCCCGAAAACGATTTCAAAAATTCGCGGAAATCGCTGCTGCCATCCTTTATGCTCAATGCTCTGTCGGCCGAATCCGAAATCGCATATTTGAATTCATTTGTCGATTTCGAGTTCCCGATGCTGTCGTGCCGCCCCTTGTCTTCATCCGCTTCGCCATCAGGTTCGACTTCATCTGCTTCGCAAGATTCGGATGCTTCCGAATTGTGCTTTTTGCGCCGCATGTATTTCTCATAGGATTCCTTTGCATTCATGCGTGCGAGTTCGAGTATCCTGTAGTCTTTTCTGGATCTGGCATCTGTCACGGAAACGTCTTTGAGATTACGTCTGAAATATTCGCTCAGAAGCTCCCTGTCATATTCGCCGGAGAATTCGATCCTGTTCGGAACCTCCTCGGTGCTCGTGTAGTATTGGAGGAGAAAATCAAAAAACACATCTTCTTCATCGGCGAGCGTTCTGATCCAATAGCTTGCGGCTCCCAAAAGATTGGAATTGCGATATTGCATGACATATATGAAAACCATATCGTCTTTTTTAAAAGCGCCGATATAGTCTATATCCTTGTTCTCGGATATGTTTCCCACTGCCTGCAAGGATTGGAATTTGCCTATTACATCGAGCTTCTGTTTTTCCGCAAGAGCGTTTTCAAAGTCCATGCTCTTTGAAAAATCCCTCATCCGCTTCTCTATCTGCAAGCGAATCTCATCCGAATCGCCGTTTAGGAACCTTTCGATTTTGAATATCTGCTTTCTATACTCCGAAGCATCGCAATCGTGAAAGCACGGGCCGGGACATTTGCCGATATGATAATATAAGCAAGGCTTCGATTGCCTTTTGAATTTTCCGCAGCGCCTGTATCTGAAATTCCCTTCTATTATCTGGAAAAATACGTCAAGGTCTTCCGATTTGGGGTAAGGTCCGAAATACTTTCCTCCGTCTTGCGTCTTGCGTCGCGTCTTTATGACTTTCGGATAATCCTCATTGGTGATTTTGACCATCGCATAAGTCTTGTCGTCCTTAAGGTCTATATTGTAATGCGGCTTGTATTTCTTTATCAGGTTGTTCTCGAGAATAAGCGCTTCATATTCGCTAGACGTCATTATATAGTCTATTGAATTAACATGCGTCAAAAGCGCATTGGTTTTTATATTCTGGTCTTTCAGAAAATAATCGGACACCCGCCTCTTGAGCACCTTGGCCTTTCCGACATATATCACCTTGCCCTTGTCGTTCCTCATCAGGTAAACGCCGCTGCTTTTCGGAAACTTGCGGACATTATCAAGCAATTCGGCAAGCTTGTCCGTCATAAGACAAATCGAAAATCCTACTTGGCGGAATCATCTTCCGTTACGGAAATCTCCGCCTTCTCAAATTCGCTTCCGGATTGATTGAGTTTGGTTATTTCGCCGTTGAAATCATCAAGCATCTTTTTCAATGCGGATGAAAGCTCCTTGCCTTCCTTGAACAAACTTATGCTTTCGGTGAGCGAAACGTTCCCGGCGCCCAGCCGATTCACTATCTCTTCGAACCTCTCTATCCCTTGCTCATAGCTCATTTCCGTTTTCTTAGCAGCTTCCGTTTTCTTAGCCGGCATCTTTCACCTCGCTTATTCTGGCGCTTATGCTCATTCCGCCTTTGAAATCAATTCTGTACCTGTTCTTATCCGAAATGCCTTCGG
>CAMOXM010000091.1:0-5331 GCA_946629155.1 uncultured Spirochaetaceae bacterium
GATGCCTTTACGCTCACCGAGCTCTTCGAGAAGCATTTGAAAAGCAAGAACGGCGATATAACGCGCGCCGCTGTCGATACCGCAAGGGAGTGGAGGAGCGACAAGGCGCTTCGTCAGCTCGATGCCATGATGATCGCTTCGGATGGGAAGAAGATATTTCTCATGACGGGGGTCGGCGATGTGATAGAGGCTGAAGATGATGCGATCGCAATCGGCAGCGGCGGGAATTACGCGCTTGCGAGCGCTAAGACCTCGTTGTCGCTATGCAAGCAATTCGGACTGTCGCTTTCAGCAATGGACATAGCAGTCAAGGCATTGGAAACGGCTTCTTCGCTTTGCATTTACACTAACGACAATTTCACTATTGAGGAGATATGATGATGAAGGAAGATTTGGACAAAATCACGCCTAAGCAAATAGTGCAGGAGTTGGATAAATACATAATCGGACAGGATAAGGCCAAGAAAATCATAGCCGTCGCATTGCGCAACAGGCATCGCAGGAAGATGCTGTCGGAGGAAATGCGCGAAGAGGTTTCGCCCAAGAACATAATCCTCATAGGAAGCACTGGGGTCGGAAAGACCGAGATAGCGAGGAGAATCTCAAAGCTTTTCAATGCGCCGTTCATCAAAGTGGAGGCGACGAAATACACGGAAGTCGGCTATGTGGGAAGGGATGTCGAATCCATGGTGAGGGATTTGGTCTCGCATGCCATCAACATGGTTCGCCAGGAGGAAACGAGCAAGAACAGCGACAATATCGATTTGCTGGTGAACAAGAAAATAGCCGACATCATAATGAAAGACAGGGACAAGGATCCTTATTTCAGCGGCGCAACAGCGGACAGCATAGTCGAAGATGTCGAAAAAGGCGTGTATGACGATTACAGGATAGAATTGGAGACGGAAAACAAGCAGCCTCAGATAGAATTCGATCTTGTTAATCTTGGGGATATGAGCGAATTATCATCCATGATAGACAATGTGAAGGATATGATTGGAAACAGGGCAAAGTCGAAGGATAGGAAAACCTTGTCGAAAGTCAGCGTCAGGGAAGCGAAGAAGATTCTCAAGGACAGCGAGGCGGAAAAATCCCTTGACGAGAATAAAATAAGGGAGATCGCAATCGATCGCGTCCAGAATAGCGGCATAATATTCATAGATGAAATCGATAAGATTGCGGGGAAGAACACTTCGAGCCAAGTCGATGTGTCGCGCGAAGGCGTGCAGCGAGACATACTTCCGATCGTTGAGGGCACGAAGGTGAATACCAAATTCGGCGTTGTCGATACCACGCATATCCTGTTTATCGCCGCAGGCGCCTTCCACGTCTCGAAGCCTTCGGATCTGATCCCTGAGCTGCAGGGGAGGTTTCCGCTGAGAGTGGAGCTGGAAAGCCTGACGGCCGATGAGTTCTATCGCATCCTCACGGAGCCTGAAAACGCTTTGATAAAGCAATATGAGGCTCTTATGAAAACGGAGAACGTCACATTGCGCTTTCATGATGATGCCCTTAGGGAGATAAGCGCAATCGCTCAGGAAGTGAATTCGAACTTGGAGAACATAGGCGCGAGAAGATTGCATACCATACTTGAGAATCTTCTCGAAGATGTGTCCTTCAATGCCCCCGACTTATCCGGTCAGACAGTCGAGATAACATGCGACTATGTCAAGGACAAGCTGAGGGATACGGTCAAAAACCAAGACCTTTCAGGATATATACTATAGGATTTTGAAAAAACCTCGGCTATGTCGTATAATCACATTTCGTGAAGATCTACAAATGCGTAGCGAAAAGTCGTGAGGATGCGATTTCAGAAGCGATTCGCAAATACGGAGTTGACATACAAGTCGTCTGCGAGAGGGAATTCCTCTACGGGCTTTTCAATAGGAAATGGATCGAGATCAGCTTTTTCCTCAAAAGCGCGGATGATGTCGGAGACGAGGCCAAATATGTCTCTTCCGATCGCTTGAACAAGGTTTTCGCGGCGAATAGGATTATCAGATTCCTTTCGGAAAACGAGTTTTCGCCCGATGCGATCGAATACGTGCTCGATAGGTTCTATTCTGATGCGTCAGAGGGGAAAGGTCTGGTTTCGATATCCGCTGTAAATGATTTTCTTTCGGGCGAATTGACCGGAATGTTCAGGATCTCATGCTTCTCATCCGATTCCAAATGGAGCGCGTCGCATGATTCCGGCCCTGTGATAGTCGCCTCTCCGTTCGAGTTCGACAGAAGCAGGTTTCTATCTCGTCTGGCTTCTCGAATGCGCGACGCTTCAGCTGTCGCAAATAGGATCGTCATTGCGAATATCGGTCGCAGCGATTCGTGCGAATCCGCTGCGATCAAGACGGAGCAAGTGTCGGATTTGGACGGATTGCAACGTTTGCACGACGGGCTGGACGGGGAGCTGATGATAGTCAACATCGGATGCGAAAGGTTCGGCGACGACAGATATGCCGCCGAGGTTGCGGAAGTGCTGTCATCGAGTCCGAAGGATTCTCTTCTCGTTTTGCTGCCGTCTTATGCGAAAGCTTCCAAAGCTATCGAATCCATCGGCGATCGTTCCGTTTCGGGGATGGCGTGGACGCTTATGTCAGGCGGCGATAGGATAGGAGGCATGGTTTCGATCAGTCTTGCCACCGGAATCAGAAACGCCTATTTCGATTATGCCGGCGGAATGTTGGAATGCGATGAGAAAACGCTGCTTCGCCATTGCTCGGTCGTCTTGTAAAAACCGCTGAAAAACTGTAAGATATTCAAGGGCGCTTCTAAAAACCTCATAGCCTGATTTCGCCTGATGCCTTTCGGGCATTTGGTCTCCACAAGCGCCCTAAAAGGTTATAAGAGCGAGGGGATTTATGAAATTACCTGAAAACGAAGTGTATGTTTCCAAAGATTCCGATTACAAGTGGATTGTCAGGAAATTCGAGAAAAAGGATTATTCCGTCAGCGGGAAGATGTTTTCCGTGGATATAGCGAGGACGGCGCGAAAATTTCACAGGCAAATACCCGGATATAGGGTTTCGCCTCTTATATGCCTGCCTCATCTTTCGTCAATGCTCGGAGTCGATAGCATTTGGATAAAGAACGAAGCGGTCAGGCTGGAGCTGAACAGTTTCAAGGTCATGGGAGGTTCTTTTGCCGTATATCGTCTCATACAGAAGAAGCTCGGTTTGAGCGATGATGAGATGAGCTATGAATACCTGATGTCCAAGGAATGCAAGAAAGCTTTGGGCAACATGGTTTTCGCTTCGGCCACGGATGGCAATCATGGCAAGGGCCTTGCATGGATAACCAATAAACTCGGATACAAATGCCATATTTACGTCCATAGCGCGACCAGCAAGCCGAGAATCAAGGCAATAGAGAATTACGGAGCCAAGGTCAAAGTGGTCAAAGGGAATTATGATGATGCCGTCAGGACATGTCAGGAAGATGCCGATAAGAACGGATGGCAAGTGGTTAGCGATACCTCATGGCCGGGGTATGTCGAAATACCGACATGGATAATGCAAGGCTATAACACCATGCTTTTGGAAGCTCAGGAGCAATTTTCGTCGCAGGGAATAGTGAAGCCCACGCATGTATTCGTTCAGGCCGGAGTCGGCGCCATGGCGGCCAGCGTCATCGGGTTCTATAGCGCGCTTTTCAAGGAGGAATCCCCTAAATTCGTCGTGGTGGAGCCGGAAAAAGCGGCATGCTTGTATGAAACCGCTTTGGCTAATGACGGCAAATGCCATAGCGTTAAAGGCGATCTCGACACCATTATGGCAGGCCTTGCTTGCGGAGATCCGTCGCCAATCGCATGGGAAATCCTCGGAAGGCAGACGGACGTGTTCGTTCGGGTTCCGGATTATATCGCGGCCAGAGGGATGAGGATTCTCGCAACGCCGATCGGCGACGACCCGTTCATAATTTCCGGAGAGAGCGGCGCCGCAGGTCTCGGAGCATTTTACGGCATCATGTCGGATGTCGCCGACAAGAGCGCGCAGTCGTTCATCGAACAGCTCAAAGAGCAGCTTGGAATCAATGCGGACAGCAAGATCCTGTTCATAAACACCGAAGGGAACACGGATCCGATAAGTTTCAGGCAGATTATTTGGGATGGAATGAATCCCGTTCCTGAAAGATTTCGGACGGAAAGATAAAGAATATGAGCGTTGAATTTAATATCACGCTGACCAAGCCGGATCTTGAAGTTTCGGAAAGCGACGACGAAGCGTTTGAATTGGTCATAAGCGGCGGAAGCATGAACGTGTCCGGAATCGATTTCCTTTACGGGTATTATCCGGCTCTAAGTCGTGTCGTAGAAAAGGTGAATGTCTTTTTGAATGATGAAAGCGGAAAGAACGACAAGAGCGTTTTCGAAGTCCTGTCGAATATCGATTATTTCGCCGAGTTTTCCAATTCCAAGTTCGTTCATGCGGATTCGAGGCTTTGCTTGAAATACGGCGAGCAATACATGGTCGTCGGCACGATCGACGAGGAATACGGAGAGACTGACGGTTGCAAGGGCTATTATCTGAAAACGGATCCTAAGATGGAGAATATTGCGAGTGATGCCCTCAAGGTCGTCGTTTATGCCGATACGAGACAGAATCTAATTGTCGGAAGAAAATATCTACTGACGACATACGTGAGGAAAATCGCTCCTTTTGCTCTAGAGTTCACGGTGAATAAATGCGCTTTATTCGAAGGCGATGCCTCCGACGGGCAGGAAGATCGCAAATTCAAGGAATTGGTGGACATTCTTTCGGTCAAAGACGACGGAAGGCTGGTCACGATTTTGGAAAAGGAAGAAGTGGATTTGAAAGTCAGAAGAATGAAGGCGAAGAGCGGTTCTTGAATTTTATGAGGGATATTGATAATATTAACGCAATAAGTGAGCAAGCGGTTGAATTGTCTTTGCGCAGAGGGCGTTTTTGCGTTTTGCTCTGGTTTTTCTTGAGGGGGAAATATATGAGAAAAGGGATTTTGGCTGGATTGGCCATCGCTGTGGTCGTCCTTTCATTGTTCGTATCGTGCAGTAAGAAATCAGCAGGTTCTGGAATTACAACCAGGCTTCTTACCGATGCCACCGGCATTGACGACAAGAGCTTCAATGCGTCCGCATGGAGAGGAATCGAGAGATTCTTCGGAGATACCAAGCTCAAGGACAAGAGCTACAGCTACGTCACCGCCCAATCGCAGGATCAATACATTCCGAACCTGAACAACGCAGCGGATGAGGACATATCGCTCATAATCGCTTCCGGATTCACATGGTCCGATGCGATAAAAACGGTCGCTGCCAGGCATCCTGACCAGAAGTTCATGCTGATCGACGCC
>CAMOXM010000092.1:0-5268 GCA_946629155.1 uncultured Spirochaetaceae bacterium
GTCATGAGTATAATAGCATATAAGGCGCAGGGGAGTTCAGAGGCTTTGACGAGCCGCTGGCCCTGATAACGGAGGTGTTATGGCTTACAATCTTATCAATCTCAAGATGAACAAGAAAGTAAGGGCGAAGAACGTCGCCCGATGCAGGGAGAAGGGGATCATCCTTCCGACGTTCAAGAACATGATCGATCCGCAGACTGTTTCCGCGGATGTCAAGAAGAAGCTTGCTAAGACGGGGCTTTGGGATGTCGATCCGGTAAACCTTTTCAGAATCACATGGCACAACGAGCCCATTGAGAAGGGCGGCGGTTTCAAGGATGTGAACTTCGTCGAGATTCCGAAGGAAATCACGGGCACAAAGGCGAGAATCATCGCTTTAGCGGGAAAGTGGTTCCCATGCGGCGTTCACAAGGTCGGCGCTACGTATAGCTGTCTGGCGCCTGCGCTGGTCACGGGAAATTTCGATTCTGTCGATCAGCAGGCTGTTTGGCCTTCGACGGGAAACTATTGCAGAGGCGGCGCATACAATAGCGCGCTTCTGGGATGTTCTTCCATAGCTATTCTTCCAGAGGAGATGTCTCAGGAAAGGTTCAACTGGCTCAAGACCGTCGCAGGAGAGATAATCGCGACTCCGGGATGCGAATCCAATGTGAAGGAGATTTTCGACAAGTGCCATGAACTCGATGCCGAAAGAGGCGCTCGCATAGTGATTTTCAATCAATTCGAGCAATTCGAAAACTATCTTTGGCATTATCAGGTGACCGGCTCTGCGATTCTCGAAGTTGCCAGGAAGCTCAAGATCAAGCCTGAAAACGTGAAGGGATATGTCTCGTCCACGGGTTCGGGCGGAACGCTTGCGGCCGGAGATCATCTCAAGGACGAGCTTCCTTGGATCAAAATCGCGGCCGGAGAGGCATTGCAATGTCCTACGCTTCTCAGGAACGGATTCGGCGGACATAGGATAGAAGGAATCGGCGACAAGCATGTTCCTTGGATTCATAACGTCCGCAACACCGACATGATCGTCGCAATCGATGATCAGGATTGCATGGATACCTACAGGCTTTTCAACGAACCGGAAGGAAAGGCATATCTCAAGAGCATAGGGCTGAGCGACCAGGCTATCAAGGATTTCGAGCTTTGCGGAATTTCGGGAATAGGCAACATGCTCGGCGCGATAAAACTGGCCAAGTATTACGAGCTTACCGAGAAGGACGTAGTTTTCACGATTCTCACCGACAGCTCCGTCATGTATGCTTCCAGGCTTGCCGAACTCGAGCAGCAGCAGGGCAGATTCACGGATGTCGAGGCGGCGAGGGTTCACTCCGGCGCGCTTCTCCATCAAAGCATAGACAATGCTCTCGAACTCGGTTATTACGACAGGCTCAGGATTCACAACCTGAAGTATTACACTTGGGTTGAGCAGCAGGGCAAGACCTATGATGAGATTAAGGCGCAGTGGTATGATCCGGAATATTGGAAGCAGATTCCGGGAAAGATGGAAGCGATCGACAAGCTCATCGAAGAGTTCAACGCAGAGGTTTCCGGCAAATAGTCCGAAATTATTTTCCATGTCGCTTTCGGAAACTGACAGGCTTGGCTTGATGAGTCGGGTTTGGAGCAAAGGGTTTTCGGAAGCGGCTTTTATATGGAGCTTTCCTTATGAAATTCAAATATGTTTGCAATGACTGCGGCGCGGAATACTCTTCCGACGAAATAAGATACACCTGTCCTGCATGCGAAGGCAGGAATAATGACAAGGAGTTCAGATACGGGAATCTGAATGTCGTTTATGATAAGGAGGACTTGCAGCTGCTGGCCAAAAAGAGGAATCTCAAGCCGCAGGATTTCTTTCCATTCAAGCTCAGTAACGACAAGCCGTTTCCCGTCGCTCTTACGCCGTTGGTCAGTCCGATCGGGATATCCAAAAAACTCGGACTTAAGAATCTTTCGTTCAAATTGGATTGCCAGTTGATTTCGGGTTCTTTCAAGGACAGGGCTTCGCAGGCGGTCATAGCGCAGGCGCAGGCTTTCAAGCAGAAGAAGATCGCATTGGCTTCCACAGGAAACGCAGGCGCTGCGATGAGCGCGTTAGGTGCTGCTTACGGAATGGAAATAGTTCTTTTCGTTCCGGAGAAGGCGCCGATCAACAAATTGATGCAATCCATACTCTATGGAGCGACCGTTGTCCCTGTCAATGGTACGTATGACGATGCTTTTGCGCTTTCCATTTGCTACACGAAGAATTTTGGCGGCATAAACAGGAACACGGCTTACAACCCGATAACGATCGAAGGCAAGAAGAGCGTAAGCATAGAGCTTTACAACCAGATGGGGAGGAAAGTTCCTGACATCGTTTATGTTCCGGTGGGCGACGGATGCATAATATCCGGAGTTGCCAAAGGATTCGTCGATTTGAAGGATGCAGGGCTGATCGAAAAGCTTCCGCGCATAGTCGCTGTTCAGAGCACGAGGAGCAATGCCATCGCCAAGGCCTTCGAGACCGGGGAATTTGCAAATCTCGATGCGGCTGTGACCATAGCCGATAGCATAAGCGTAGCGTCTCCTGCCGCGGGCAGGCAGGCAGTTCGCAGGATCAGGGAAAGCGACGGGTGGTGCGTTCAGGTTTCCGATGACGAAATAAAGGCAGCGCAGCTCGAATTGGCAAAGGACGCCGGGATTTTTGCGGAGCCTGCCGCTTCCGCAGCGTATGCCGGTGTTCTCAAGGATAAGGAGCGCGTGCTTGACGATTTCGGAGCCAATGCCAATGTGCTTTGCCTTTTGACAGGCACCGGATTCAAGGATATGAAAGTGTTCGAAGGGGCGGTCAGGATGCCTGCTTCGATTGACAATAGCGAAGCGGCTGTTCTATCGCGCTTCAAGAAAAGATAGGTTTGCGGAGGGAGAATCATGGACAAGAAACTCATAGTGGTTGCAATCGGCGGAAATTCGTTGATTACGGATTCCAAGAACATCAGCGTCAAATCGCAATATGATACGGCGAGGGAATCGATCAAGCCGATCGTCAAGCTCATCAAGGACGGGCATAACGTCGTGATCACGCATGGCAATGGCCCTCAGGTGGGCTTCATACTCAGAAGGGCGGAATATGCGAAGTCCATACTTCATCCTGTTCCGCTGGATTCGTGTGTGGCTGATACGCAAGGTTCGATCGGATACCAGATTCAGATGGCCATTTACAACGAACTTGCCAAAGAGGGAATCAAACGAGATGTTGTTACCGTCGTGACTCAAGTCGAAGTCAGCAAAAAGGATCCCGCTTTTGAGAATCCATCCAAGCCAATCGGGAGCTTCATGACCAAGGAAGAGGCTGAGAAGCAGGCGAAGAAAGAAGGCTGGATAGTGACCGAGGATGCGAATCGCGGCTATAGGAGAGTCGTTCCCTCGCCAAAACCTTACGGCATTGTCGAGTACAATGTCATCAAATCCCTTATCAATTCCAACATCATCACTGTTGCCGTCGGCGGCGGTGGCGTTCCAGTGGTTAAGGATGACAAAGGCGAATTGGTCGGATGCGAAGCTGTGATTGATAAGGATCTTGCGACTTGTCTTCTGGCGAAATTGCTAAATGCGGATATGTTCGTGGTTTCCACCGCTGTTCCGAAGGCATGCATAAACTTCGGCAAACCAGATCAGAAGGAACTCGACGTGCTGACGCTTTCCGAGGCCGAGAAGTATATAGGCGAGAATCAATTCGGAAAGGGCAGCATGCTGCCTAAGGTTCAGGCTATGGTGGACTTCGTGAAGAGCACGAAGCATATAGGAATCATCACCGACCCGAAGCATATCGCCGAGGCCGTGTATAGCGATAAGGTCGGAACCAGATTCGTGATTTAAGGGCGTTTCTTAAAACCTCTAAGTCCAACAGCAATTTTCAAAAGCACTCTTTTTCCGTCCTGAGCGTTTCCGGTCGCATTTGAACCGAATGCGAGGGACGGATTATCATTTGCTATGGTTCAAGAAGAAGACATTTGCACCGTATCCGAATTCAACAGGTATTATTCCGCATTGCTATCGCGCATTCCCAATGTTTTTTACGTCCGTGGCGAAATAAGCCAATACAAGGAGTACCCGTCCGCCGCCTATTTCACGATCAAGGATGAGGATTCGTCTTTGGATGTCATCATGTTTTCGAACTATTTGAGGGCACTTCCTTTCAAACCGAAAAAAGGCGATGATGTCCTTGTGCGCGGCAAAGGGGATCTGTATCAGAAAACAGGTCGCTTTTCGCTAAAAGCGGATATGCTTCGGAAGTTCGGAATAGGCGAGATTCTCGAACGGCTAAGGCAGCTCAGGGAAAGGTGGAGGAATACTTATTTCGCAAAGGAAAAGAAACCGATTCCTGCTTTGGTCAGAAATCTTTTCGTTGTGACATCGCCGCAAGGTTCGGTGATAAGGGATATAATCAAGACGCGGAATCTTCGCAATAAGGGTGCGAGCGTTCATATCCTTCCTGTTTCGGTGCAGGGTTCGGATTGCGAGCGCACCGTTTCCGAAATGGTTGCTTTCGCAAACAAGGTCGTCAGCGCTTGTGAGGAAAACGGCGGTTCGGCATTCGGCTTGAAAAACGTTTGCTTCGGCAATTCCGTTCTTATAGTTGCGCGAGGAGGAGGAAGCTTCGAGGATCTGCTGCCTTTTTCATCCGAAGCTATCGTCAAAAGCGTTTGCGAAAGCAAACTTCCCGTCATATCATCTATTGGGCATGAAACCGACGAGCCGCTGTGCGATTTGGCAGCAGACAGAAGGGCTTCCACGCCGACTCAGGCTGTCGAGCTTTGTTTGGGCGAGATAGATAGGATGAGAAGGGAAGTCAGGACCAATGAGCAGCGTCTGCTGAATTTCGTAAGCCAGATGATTTCCAACCATGCGAGCATGATGGAGTCCAAGCGCATCAGGTTTGAGGCGATGCTGTCGAATATGTACGGCATTCAATCGAACAAATTGAATCGATTGGAAATGGAATTCGATCGCTTTTGCGAAAATGCCGTATCGGAACGGAATATCAGATTGGCTGATGCGCAAAGGAAATTCGGCGCGGCTATGGAAACGTTTTTGATGATGCAAAGGAACAAGGTGGCTTTGCTTGACAGCAAGCTGGACTCATCGTTTTCGGCATTAAAGACGAATTTTGAAAAAAAGCTTGAGGCGTTGTCAGTCAACTTGAATTTGGTATCGCCTTATGGAATATTGGAAAGAGGCTATTCCATAATAAGTGACAAGGATGGGGAGATAGTTTCATCGCCCGAA
>CAMOXM010000093.1:0-5207 GCA_946629155.1 uncultured Spirochaetaceae bacterium
CGATGCTATCAGCCCGACGCCGAGCATATTCACAGGAGACTTCACGAGTCGGATCATGTCATATATGGCCAGTCCCGAATCCACCTCGCCTCCCGGCGAATTGACGTAAATCCATATCGGCTTGCTGCAATCATCATTGTCGAGCATTATCAGCTGCTGTATCACGGATTGCGCGCTATCCTTGTTTATTTCGGAAAACAAGGTTATTATCCTTGTCTTCAGCAATGTCTCCTTATCCATCGGAGAGTCCTTTTTTTTCTTCTCATCCTCTTCTTCAAGACGAGAATTCGATTCAAACGTATTCATTCCTCACGCACTCCTTGCCTTTTTCTTTTCCAGAAGCTCTTTCTTCCTTGCCTTAAGACTCTGCTTGTATTCCTTCTTCGTCATCAAATGCGGAATCTCTTCCGGAGCAGGAACATGAAGCAGCTTTTCGGGTTCGAACAGAAAATCGCCCAAAACCTTCAATGATTTCAAAAAATAGAATCCGTCGCATATCCTCTCGTCAACGGTGAAGCTGATCTTGATGCTGTCCTTATGCGAAGCCTTGCCGTCAGCCGACAACGCTCTAATTCTTTTCACAGGACCCAAGATAGTGAAAAAGCTGGTCGTCCCCCACTCATACAAATGGTGATGAGGCGCGGAATCCGAAATTCCCAAGCTCGACAAGTTGGCAGTGAAAGCCGACGAATGAAGGCAATCCGCCTTATGAAGCCACTTCCCGACGCCGTCGTGCCTGTCCTTCATGCCAAAAAAAGACAGGACAAGCGACAGCAGCCATTTCGGAAGATACTTCAAAACCGCCCCCACAACCATATCATTAGCATTAAGCTCATCAATATCGGAGGTCTGACACCTATCGATATAGGACTCTATTTGCTGCACATAGGAATCAAAAGACCCGAACACATCGAATACGAGCTCCTCGGACAATTCCGGAGCCTCTTCCGTAAACGATTTCTTGACAATGAACACCTGCGATATCTCCTTGCGCTGCCAAAGCTTCTTGTTCGCTATGAAGCGATTCAGCTTGGGTCTGATCGCCAGCAGCCTCGCATAAGCTATGAGAATCGCCGTAGTGAGACGCAATGGGAATTTCCTATCGTCATGCGAGCCGTTGTATTCGTCGAACTCTTGCTTATGCTGCTTGTTGTATTCCTTGACGAATCCGACAAGGTTGGTTATGTCATACTCGATTTCATAGAAAACCATGCTGTCGCAACGCCTTTTCATGATGAATGGAAATATTCTCATGTAGTTTGTGACATCATAGCAATAATACGCATCTTTCCTCTTATTGAACATTCGAAACCTCAAACAAGCCCAGCGATTATCCGCCACTCTCCGTTTCCGGATTTCATTATCTCATCGCGTTTGAAAGACCTGACCCCCTTCTCTTCATTTTCGGCTTTAACGATTTGTGAAATGAAATTCATATCCACCACCCTGAACGACTCGTTCGGAGCCGTAACTATCCTATCGCCTTTCGACGGAAAATTCTTCTTCTGGGACTTGTAGAACTCCTCTTCGAAAGCGAAACAGCAGAAGAATTTGCCGCAAGGACCTTGCATTTTCGCCGAGTTCAGCGATTCCTTCTGCTCCTTGACCTTCTTGAGCGTAACGCATGAACGATCGACAACATTCGAAATGCTTCTGCAACAAAGCTTTCTGCCGCAAATCCCATAGCAATCCGAATTCCTGGCTTCGGCCTTGAAGGACATCTGCTGGAGGTTGATGCTCATCTTGAACTCTTTTCCCAACGGCGCCAGAAGCGGCCTGAAGTCAACCCTTGACGGCGAAGAGAAAAACAATACGATCATTTTGGAAAAAGGCATCAGGTGAGCGTTTATGAGGTTCATTTTCACGCCGACGCTTTCTATTATCCTGCTTGCGCGCCTCATGCAATCCTCTTCCTTTTCGGAGTTTTCGCGAAACAAGCGCAGATCCTCCTCGGTGGCAATGCGAATGACGTTTATCTGCGTTTCGGAATTGCCCTTGCATCTGCACTCATCCAGCACATCGACAATGTCATTATCGCTCATTCCGCCAAAAGGTATGTTCGCTACGAGCTTGTCCCCTGCGCCGAGCCTTCGACCTTCAAAAAAACCAACGAAGCGCCTGTTCGCAACCGGATAGAAAAGATGATACGCCCTCAAACGCCCTTCAGAAGAGTCTACGCCCGAACCGATTTCCGCAATTTCCATACGTCATATCCTAAAATCGAATTCTATGTTGTTTTCGCGCGCTATAAGCGTGAGGTTCCTTTCCTTAATGTCGTAAACGGACGTATGCGCAGTATAAAGCACATTGCGATCCTTCGGCCTATTCGACTTTAGCGAAAGCATCTTGCGTATTTCCGATTGATTTGAGAAAACGCTGTCGAAATAATCGAGGAAGAACCTGTTGCCATCGAAGTTCTCGTCTATCTCATCAAGACTCGGCGGATTGAACATGAACATGCCCTTATCGGTATAGCATTCCGAATACCAGAACGAATTCGGATCCGACGCATCATACGCTTTCGAATAATACATGTCCTTCATGACGTTTATGATAGCCCGTCTGCTAGTCATCCCGCGCTGCCTGTCCCTAAGGATGTCATAACGCTCCTGCCCCATCATCGAATAGGAGCTGAGGTTGTTGAACGAATAATCCGTCATGACAGTCGCATCAGCATCAACGAACATTTCACCGTCTATGAATTCCACGCAAACGCAATTATCATTATCGGCGATCATGAAATGATAGCCCCTATCCTTATCATCGGTAGTAGGATAATCCAGAAGCTTCTTTTTCCTCAATATGTCAACCGCATTCTCAGCCGAAGACGCCTTGTCGAGCAGATATCTCACGGACATGATTATGAATATGCCTTCATCATCCTCCGTTCCGCCATCTTTAAGCTCCTTGGAGTTCAAAACACTGCAATCCCGCATCCTATCCTCGAAACTCCGCTTCTCCTTGATCTTGACCATGTTTTTTATCATTTCCTCGCGTCTTTTAGGGCTGAAGTTCCCATGCTTGTACAAATCCAATACCGTTTCGGGTGAAAAGTCGCTAACCGGATAGGAACTCAGCGTCACCACGACTCCGTTCTCGTTTATGCCATCAACCAGAAGGAACGGCAGCACTTTGTAATAAGAATCGAATTTCAAGGCCTTGCTGACAAACTCATCGTTCATAGAATCGAAACCGGGAGCCACGCCAACGCTGGAAAACCGACCATCGCCTTTCTTGGTTCTCACCACGAAGGTCGCAGCATCCCTGATATAGTCGTTGTAGTTTCTCGCCAAGATTCCATTCTGCTCTACGGTTGACGTAAAGCCCAAATCGAATCTGATGCTTGATTTGTCGATGTCATCTCTTTCCTTACCGCGGACATCCCTGAGTATGCTCATCGCATAAGCATAATCGGAATTGTCGAATTCCACCTCATACAAGCCTTTTTGAAGCATCTTGCTCTTCATGGTCGCGCATGACGAGACCAAACCAAGCAAAACAACCAAACCTAAAAACAATGTCTTCTTCATAAATATCACCGATAACCCGCAAACCGCGACTATGCCTATGTTGCCGAATGTACGACTACGGACAAATGGAATTCAAGCCCTCGTTCCTCATCCGCAGCCACAACGCGCGCGATTCCAGCGGCCATGCCGTGAGCGCGGCCCACTGTCGAGTCGGATTCGTTGTCAAAGGACAATATAGTCGGATTCAGACTGCTCCATTTGAGATTGACGTCGCCGATGCCCTCAGGCAAAACCTCCTGAAGATATCCATTCAGCTGCAAATGATCAGTCGGATAGAACTTAGCGTAATCGACCTCAAGCGGAATCACGGATATGGTGCATTTCTTCTCGAGCTTTCCGTCTTCGGTCACTACTTCGATATCATAGCTTCCCGGAGCCATGGCTACAAGCTCAAGCAGCGCATCTACGGTTTCGGGGTTGAACACCCTCACCACCTTATCGCTCTCCTCAGCCAGACGCCAATGCACCTTTCTGTTCGCAGCGTTCTCCGGTAGCACAAGAGCCTTCACATTCAATCCCGATCCGCTCATGATCGCATTTGCCGAATAATCCTCTTCGAAAGTCACTTCCGTAACGCGCACAGGGTCGTAATACGCGTACAAGGACGCGCTTTCAGTGAAGAAGTAAGACGTCAGGTCTGTCTTGTCCAGGCTCGGACGCTGTCGAAGAAACTCCTTACCCATCATATCGGCAGATATCGAATCAGGAGCCGAATACTTGCCGGTTTCGACCAAATCCGAGCCGTCGGCAGACAAAAAGAATTTCGTCAGCACGTACCTGTCTATCTTGAATTCTTCGAACAACGCCTCGCTATCCCTTTTGGAAAATGCGGAGCCTTTGCGAAATGAAACCGATTTGGCCTTAACCTGATACCCATTGTCGTTTTCCTTGGGAATCATATAGACGAATCTCATTTCATCGTACAAATCCACTATGTCGATTTGCTTGCATGCCGAAAGCGACAGCAAGAGCGCCATGAAGAGCAAATACGAAAGCTTCCGCAACATAAGCCTGACCTTATTGCAGCAAAAGCATGCCCAGAATCAATGTGAACAAAGCTACCGTCTCTATTATTCCTACGACAATGAAATAGTTGGCTGTTCCCTTCTCCGTTTCAGCCAAGCTATCGCATGCCGCAGCAGCCGCCTTGCCCTGAAAAAACGCGCTGAACCCTATCGCTATACCCGCAAAAAAGCCTACAGCCAAACCAAGCATCGGAGTCCTGGAAACCGCACCGGAAGCTGCGGAATTGGAAATGAAAGTGGATAGAAGATAACCGTATATCGTTTGCGTAAGCGGCGCACCGGAAAACGCAACCATGGTGAATGGAGCCTTTTTAGATTGCATATAGCACTTTTTCCATCCGCCTATGGCGCCCTGAGATGCTATGCCGGTTCCAAACGCCGAACCCAATGCGCTGAAACACAAAGCGCAAGCCAAGCCGATTCCAACCAAATAATCCATATATTTCTCCTTACAAGAGGGTTCAAGCCCTCACCATACTCAAAACAACAATTCTCTTAAAACCCGATGCATCATTCGAACGGGTGATATTCATATCCGGACCACTCGAGTCCAAGCTGATTCGAAAATTCCATCACATTCAACCTGACGCCATGCACGACCACCGAAAGCAAGCCCATGACGAGATTGAGAACATGACCTATCGCCAAAATC
>CAMOXM010000094.1:0-5120 GCA_946629155.1 uncultured Spirochaetaceae bacterium
TTCCAAGGAATCGAAATCCTTTGAAATCTCATTATTGACGCTTTTTCTAAGCAATCCGTAAAGCCTTGAAGCCAACTCCAGCCTATTCGTCCTTGCGAATTGCGCGCATATCCTCATATCGGGAATGTAGTCGTCGAAAGGCTCACCCTCCAGATATGCCAAATCCCGCGGCACCTTGTTCTTAAACTCCTTGAATTGCTTCTTCAGCTTGCTGAGAATCCCTTGTATCTCGGACCTTCTGCCTTGCGCCTTATATTCGGATATGATCGCATTCGCCTGCTCAAGATACGAGCTGTAATCATGGTTGCAATACTTGTCCGCCAGATCCTGATGATACAGCGCCACCTGAAGCCCCAGATTCCTGCTTCCGGTATGTATGGCGAAATACAGCATGCCTTCCTCATCCTCATCCATCTCTATGAAGTGATTCCCGCCGCCCAAAGAAGGAATAGCATTGCGTATCTGCCTGTCGCGAATCGGAATGCTCCTTGCGCATGTCAGCTCTCCGAGCATCTTGTCAACCCCCGTATAACATTCGCGATTAACGTTGTGCCCGATAGGAACCTTGGCGTTTATAAAAGCATCCAAACGGGCGAAATCCACATTCTCCTTCCTAAGATGCGAAGGCAATTCAACCACCATCACCCCGCAATTAATATCGACACCGACCAGATTCGGGCAGACCCTACGGTTTCTAAGCGTCATCGTCGTACCTATCACGCAACCGGCTCCGGCATGACAATCCGGCATGATGGCTATATCCTCTCCCTCGGTGAATTTCTGATTCGCCAGCATCTGCAACTGCTCCAGACACGAATCCTCCAAAGTCTCCTTGTCCTGAAAAACCCTAATCGCATTATAATCGCCCTTCAGCTCGAACATTACCGCACGCACCTCCAAAGTCGTTCTCAAGAAATCTGAAACAGCTTCGAAATAATAATAAACTATTTTTCGCATGCGGAAAATAGGCAACTTGCTCATATCAACGACCACTTAATAACTATCGTATTTGATTGTATTTCAATAAAATATTATATTTTAACAGTATAGACTCATTCTAATTCGACCACTTTTTATGGACAGCGATAGAAAATGTATTACGAAAAAATTAAGATTAATGTTCCTGAATCCCTGAAAACATCATTGGAGAATGACGCGCAAAGGTTCTCGCTTGTGAAAAACGACGGCAAGGCGAATCTCAACGCGCTCATGTCCCTCGTCTTGCTAAACCATCACGACGAATTCAAAAGAAACCAAAAGCATATTCGGGACAAAGCACACGAAGCAATCTCACGCAATGCGAATATTACAAACGAAGCCATAGACAAGATAACGGATGAAATTCTGCGTGAAATAAGCCTGCTGTCCGCTGGCGGAAAGACGGAGATTTGCAATGCATCAATCGCCCTGAAACCTACAAGCCAGACAATCGGAATAATAAAGCAAATAGAAGGAAATCTCCTAAGATACAGAACGGAATCGGAATATTTCAGAAGCCTTTTGCAAGACTATGACGCAAAAAGCATCAGCGAAAAGGAAACAATAGTGTTCAGAAAGCAGTGCGGAGCGATCAGAACGGCCATAAGCGAGAGGAAGAAGATTTTCATCACATACAACAGCAGGAGAAACGAACTGCGCTCGAAAACGCTCAGCCCGTACTCGTTGGAAACATCAAAAGAGGAAATGCACGAATACCTCATCTCTGCAGAAGGCGGCAACGGAGTAGCCACCAACCGATTATCAAAGCTAGGCCATGTGGAAATCTTGGATGAGCCCTCCGAAATAAGCGATACGCAGAAATCCTGCCTGAACAAGATGATCAAATACGGCGCAGCATTTCCGATAACGCCCGAAGACGGCGAAATCACCGTGAAGCTGACGGATTCCGGGCTGGAGATGTGGAACCAATATTACGTCCATCGCCCCATCCCGTTCAAAACCGAAGGCTACATGTTCTATTTCGAATGCTCGCCGATGCAGGTTATGACGTATTTCGCAAGATTCGGAAAAAACGCCAAGATACTCTCACCGAACACTCTGAGAAAACGCATGCGCAGGTTCTATAAAGATGCATGGGAGGAATACCAATAGGCGAGTGAACCACTAATTCCTTTTCTTGAGATAATAAGTGGTGGTCTTGCTGCCTGTCTTTTCAACGAACTTGGCCTTGTCGCCGTTTTCGGATTTGAGATTTTCAAACTCGACCTCATCGTAAGCGGTGTCATCACCCCCGCTAATCACGTATTTGTTCGCATTATTGGTGGTGACATTAGCTTTCCAGTTCTTCACATCTATCATGTAATCGGTGGAATCCGCCCCTTTCTTGAATTCAATCTTGCCTTCAGCTATTTCAAACCTCACATTCGCTTCCGGTGCGACATATTCGACTGTTTCATATGCATCCCAACTGCCCTGAAGCCAGCCCGGAACCTTTTCGTCAGGGCAAGACACCAAACACAATGTCAACATGGCCAAAAACGCGAAACCAGCAAAATATCTCTTCATATTCATACCCATCCTATTCTTTTAGAAAAATTTTCTGAGCTCTTAAAACCCTTCCTATTATAAGCAAAAGCTTTCACTTTGTAAATTACCTAGGCTCTGTCCGGAAAATCGACTAGCAGGACGGAGCCGCGGAGCCGGAGAGGTGCCGGAGAGGCGTAGTTTGGAACGGAAAGCCTAATGCAGGATAAGACTTCGTGCCTATCCAAATGGCTTTCCGTTCCAAAGCGCGCATATACGGTGCATATCCGGCGACTGGATATGGCTGAATAAATGACCGGTCATTTATTCAGCCATAGACAATCCTTATCTTTTTGATCTCTTAAGCGCCTCTATAAAAGCATCAGACAAGTTCTTGAGCATCGGCACATGGTAATACGCTCCGCCGGTCGCATACGCCATATCCCTCAATGTCGGCTCATCGGCTGAAATGGGCGTGCGCATTCCTATCGCATAAATCGGAACACCGAAATCGCTTATCGACGACATGAATTCATCCGCCGACAACGAACCCGCGCTTTTCATCTCATCCGAAACCACGATTATAGCCGCCCCTACGGTATCCTTCATGTCTTCAGACAGCCTTGCAATGCAATCGTAAAGCCTAGGCGGCCTATCGCCAAGAAGCCCCGTATTGAAACGTGCAGTAATGGAATCGTTCAATTCGCTTTTGCTGATGCTCTTGCAAATGTTCGTGATTCCGTAATAGCCCATTTCGTAAATCGAAAGCCGGTCATCCTTGCCCATGTTCCTTGCGAATTCCGTCACGCACTCTACCAGAACCGAACGCTTGTCCTTTGTGAAATTGTCAGGATATGCGATGCTGTAGGAAACGCCCTTGGCAGCTGTCGAAACACCTGCGCCTGTTTCATCCGAATAGTCTTTTATAGCGAGAACGCTGCTCCCGACAGCGCTCGAATCGGCTGCGTGAGCCTTCCTTTCACAAGATGAAAGCCCCGAACAAATAAAAACCGAAAACAAAAATACGGCAATCAAAACAAGCTTGCCTTTCATTTCATAACCCCCTCAAATCATCGATCAAATCATTTATCCTGATATCGGTTATCGGGAAATCCGACTGCTTTCCGCAGCAAACCGTGACAATATGGCCTTTGTGTTCCGTCGACCTGATAAGCCGTTTCCATCGCCTTGAAAACGAATCCTTGATCGCAATATCAGCCAAACGCGAATCCTCGTATTTGACGATGCATTCCTTTCTCGTCCACACTTCCAAAAAGGCTCTGATCTTGTCGTCGCTACGCTCGAAATAATCCGCTTCGCCCGCAGAAAAGACCCTATGCGCCAAACCGACGCCTATCGGCCGGATTCTTTCAATATCAACGCCCACATTTTCATCACAAACACAAACCGCTATGCTACCCTTGGAATGCGATATGCTGAAGCAAAACCCCGGAACATTGCCTGCATAAGGCTTGCCGTTTGCAGTCTGCAATATATCCAAAGAATCCGACAGTGCGCCAGATAGCCTGCGATAGGCGTATCCCACCAAGGCATGGGAATACAGAATCTCCCTTCTCGCCTGAGCATCCGCAGTCCTATCATAGAGCTTTCGCCTCTCCTCGTTCAGGACCCCGATGAAAAGCTCATCAGGCGATTCACCGAAGTTCTCGGCATTGAGAAAGAAGATGCGACAAGGAAAACTCACGTTTAAATACAACCGCAAATGCGCAATCAGACGAACAGCTGATGGTAGTCCGCCTTTATTTCAGTGAACTGCTGCTTTCCGCTGATTATCTTCATAAACCTTTCGTCCTCAGGCGGGGCAACACCCAGGACATCCCGTATCACATCGCTGAACTTCACCGGAGATGCGGTGGAAACGGCCACGACGTCATCGCTGTCGGAAAAACGCTTGTTCAAAGCATATACGGAACAAGCGGTGTGAGGACAAATAAACGAGCCGCAAGCCTTGTAGTAATCGGAAATTGTCTGCCTGATTTCGTCGTCGCTGACGCAAAGGGCATCGACATTCGCCTTGAAGTCTTCGAATTTCGGGAACAGCGACATGAGCCTTTCCATATTGCTCGGATTGCCGACGTCCATCGCATTGGCGAGCGTCTTTATCGTCTTGTGCCCCTTGTATTCGCCAGTTCTGAGATAATCTGTTATGCTATGGTTCGAATTGCAAGCCAAAAACAGCCTCTTGATAGGCGCGCCCATCAGAAGCGCATAGTAGGCCGCCGTGACATTCCCCGCATTCCCCGTAGGAACTATTATGACAGGCTTTCGCCCCCTATCCTTGAGGAATTTCAGCGAAGCATAGAAGTAGTATGTCATCTGAGGAATAAGACGTGCGATATTGATGCTGTTGGCGGATGAGAAATCATATTTCGAATTCAATTCCGAATCCATGAACGCTTCCTTGACCATCCGCTGGCAATCGTCAAATGTCCCTTCCACCTGATATGTGCTGACATTTCCCGAAAAAGCGCAAAGCTGCGCCTTCTGCCTCTGAGAAACCATCCCTTTGGGAAACAATATCTTCACATCAATGGACTTCTTGCCCAAAAAAGCGCTTCCGACGGCAGAGCCCGTATCTCCGCTCGTGGCTACTAAAATGAGCTTGCGCTCGCCTCTGCCTCGTAGAATGGTTCCCA
>CAMOXM010000095.1:0-5111 GCA_946629155.1 uncultured Spirochaetaceae bacterium
TACGATTCCGGCGCCTTCGCCCATGACGAACCCTGATCTTTCCTTATCGAACGGAATGGAAGCGCGGGTCGGATCATCGCTTTCGCAAAGCGCCGACAGCGCTGAAAACCCATTCAGCGTAAGAGGGGTGATTTCCGCTTCAGTGCCACCGGCAACCATCACATCCGCATCGCCGTATTGTATGGTTCTGAAAGCTTCTCCAATCGAATTGTTGGCGGTAGCGCATGCAGTGGAGACGTTTATGTTCTTGCCGTGCAAGCCGTTAGCAATCGCAACCTGAGCCGATGCCATGTTCGGAATTATCATGGGAATCACCAGCGGATGAATTCCTCTCGGTCCGCGCTTCTCCTGCAGCAGCGCGTTCCTACCGACTCCCTCGATCGACCCGATTCCGCTTCCCACGCTCACGCCGATGCGAAAACGATCTTCCTTGTCCAAATCGATTCCGCTGTCCTTCAAAGCCTCAGCAGCGGCGACAATGGCGAAATGCGAAAAGCGCTCCATCCTCTTGGCTTGCTTCAGATCCATGTAATCAAGCGGGTCGAATCCTTTGACTTCGCATACGACCTTAACCCTCGCAAGCGCAGGATTGAAAAGCGTTATATGCGAAACGCCGCAAACACCCTTCTTGATGTTATCCCAGAATTCATCAACCGTCTTGCCTATTCCATTCACGGTTCCCAAGCCGGTAATAACCACATTTCTCTTTTTCATATTCCCATACCGCCATCAACATTCACGACCTGTCCCGTAATATAGGACTGGTTCGCAAGAAAATAAACCGCATCGGCGACTTCCTCTCCGGCGCCAAGCCTGCCAAGAGGTATCGAGCTGATCACGGCTTCCCTTATCTTTTCATTGAGAGATGAAAACATCGCCGTATCTATGGCGCCTGGCGCCACCGCATTCACGATAATGCCCCTTGAAGCGACTTCCTTGGCCACCGATTTAGTAATTCCTATTATTCCGGCTTTCGATGCGCTGTAATTCGCCTGACCCGGATTGCCATGAATCCCCACGATAGAGGATATGTTCACAATATTCCCGCGCCGCGCCTTGATCATGCCGGGCAAGCAGGAGCGAATCAAATAGAAGGCGCCTTTGAGATTTGTATTCAGAACATCATCGAACTGTTCATCGGTCATGCGCATCGTCAGGCCGTCCTTGGTGATTCCGGCATTGTTCACCAGCACGTCAATCCTTTCAAACGATTTGCGGACATCATCCACCGTAGAATTGACTTGCGCGCTTTCGGACACATCGCACTTGAATGCGACCGCCTTCGAACCGGAGGCGGAAGCCGAAAGAACGACTTCATCTACGAGAGTCTTCGATTTTTCAGACGAATACGTCAATGCGATATCATATCCGCCGCGTGCAAAGCGCAACGCTATCTCTCTTCCGATTCCGCGGCTCGCACCGGTAATAAGAACGACCTTCCTCTCATCATCCGATTTCATTGCACAACACCTCATACTCCGATTTGCTTTCCAAGCCGAAGAGCTCCAGCCCCTTTTCATCACGCAAGAATCCCCTGAGAACCTTGCCGGGACCGACCTCAACGAAAGTCCTGACGCCGCTGAAGATGATTTTCGAAATCAAATGAGACCATTTGACCGGCGAACTGATCTGCTTGGACAGCAATGATTTCACATCATCTCCCTTTCTCACCAAACCGCCCGTGCAATTCGCATAATATCCCGTTTCGGGACCGGAAAAATCGAAATCGTCCAACAAGGATGCGAACTCCTCAGACGCCTTGTTCAAAAGCGGCGTATGGAACGGACCTGAAACGTTCACAGGTATCACGCGCTTGGCACCGGCATCCTTCAAATCCTCGCTCGCCATTTCGACTTGCTTCCTTTCTCCTGAAATGGAAACCAAGGATTTCGTGTTATAATTCGCAATCCACACCTTATCATACGGAGCCAGGATTTTTTTCACTTCATCCCATGTCTTTCCTATCACGGCTGCCATTCCGCCCGTACCGGCAGGGCAGGCGCTTTCCATGCATTCGGCGCGCCTGACGATAAGCCTTATGGCGGCTTCTTCGGTCAGAACTCCCGATTGCACCAGGCATGCGTATTCGCCAAGAGAATACCCTGCCATGACGAAAGGCCGAATCCCCACATCGCGCAAAACCCTCAAAAGACCGAGTTCCACAGTCAGCACGGACAATTGCGTCCATTTGGTCTGGTTTATCAAATCGTTAGGCTCATAGACGATTTTTCCTACATCAATGCCGGTCCACTTCCTAACATCATCGAAAATCCCCTTGAAACAAACGAATTCCTCGAAAAAATCCCCAAGCATCCCCACCTTCTGAGCGCCTTGCCCTGGAAAAAGAAAACATATTTTGCGCTTGTTCATGCTCATTTAAGCCAATCAGCGCCTTTTCTCGTAAAGCGCTTTCGCCAATCTATCCGCATTGGAAACGATATAGCTCTCGTCCATTCCCGTCAAATTGCCATGATCTACGACAACCTTTCCGTTTACGATCGTGTAATCCGCATTCCTTGTCTGAGTGAAAAGGAGGCTGTCAATAGGACTTTCCTTCGCTCCGACATATCCGATATCGGAAATCGGATAGACCGCAATATCGGCCAGCCAGCCTTCTCTAAGCTCGCCTACTTTTTCAAACCCGAGCGTTTTGGCGCCGTTGATAGTTCCTATCCTGAACGCCTCGCGTGCGGTAAGCCCCGATTCCTTGTATTTCACCCGCTGAAGCAAAAGGGCGTTGCGAAGTTCCGCAAGCATATTCGACGAATCATTGGAAGCGCTGCCATCTACGCCGCACGAAACATTGATGCCCATGTCAAGCATCTCGCGCACCCTGCATATTCCGCTGCCGAGCCTCATATTGCTCGACGGGCAATGCGAAACCCCGGTCTTGGTTTTCTTGAGAACCTTGAGTTCGGCATCATTGAACCAAATCCCATGCGCATAGAAGACATTCTCCCCTATGAAACCGCAATCCTCCATCAATTCAAGAGGACGTTTCCCGTACATCTCGATCATCTGGTTCTCTTCATCCATGGTTTCGCAAAGATGCGTATGAAGTCTGACCGAATGCTTTTTCGCCATTTCAGCGGCATCCCTGAGACTATCCAATGTGACCGAAAACGGCGAACACGGCGCCAGGATTATCCTATGCATGCTCCCTTCGGACGGATCATGGAACTTCTTTATGACCCTTTCGCAATCCGCAAGTATCACGTCCTCATCCTGCACGACGCTGTCGGGAGGCAACCCTCCATCCTTCTTCGAGAGACTCATCGAACCCCTAGTCGGGGCAAATCTCATCCCGAGAGCATCCGCAGCCGCAAATTGGGTTGCCATCACATCTCCCTTCATCGCTTTGGAATAGAGATAATGATGGTCGGTCGAACAGGTGCACCCCGACTTCAAAAGCTCGCCCATGGCCGTCAAGGATGAGAAATACACGGCTTCGTCGTCCACATTCTTCCAAATCTCATACAAGAAAACCAGCCAATCGTAAAGCTTCGCCTGAGCGACGTCCGGAATATTCCTCGTCAGCGTCTGGTAGAAATGATGGTGCGTGTTGACGAGACCGGGTATCACGACATGCCCGGAACAATCTATCACGCGCGTTCCGAACTCCGGAACGATATTCTTGGCAATCTTCTCGATCCTGTTTCCGACAATCAGGAGATCATACCCTTTCTTGTCCTGGGATTTGGTGTCGGTCATCATTGCGCTTATGTTTTTCAAAAGCAATTTGCTCATATCCTTTATCTCCATTTCAGCATCAAGCGATCGAAATCCGCCGAAACGCCCATCGCTTGCAGAATCAGTTGTAGAACCTCTTATAGCTGTTGTTGGCGACCTTGCCTATGAAGAACTCCAACATCCTTCTCGTGGCTTCGCGCCTGAATTCCGGCATGGCTCTCGGGCTTATCACTTTATCGAAGGCAGCGGAAATGTCTCCGGCTTTTGCGCCAAGCTCATCGAGTTTCAGTCCTATCGCCATCTTCTCGACATCCTTGCTCCTGTTCGTAACAGGTCCAGATGCGGTCGTGGCTATTCTGAAATCCCTAACCTCTCCCCAGCTTACTTTAGCGCAAGAGCAAATGGTGAGCTTGGAAATGGCATTGGCGGCTCTCGTTCCGATCTTATGATAAAACCAATAGGTCATATCCTTGTCAGAAACCGGAATCGTAACCGAAGTTATAATCTCATCGCTTCTAAGGTCTATCGTCCTGAATTTGATGATGAAATCGCTTATCGGAATGTTGCGCTCACCGCCATCAAGCGACTCCACATTGACCACGGCATCGAGCAAATACAACGGACCGGGAAGGTCGCCCTTCGGGGATGCATTGGCGATGTTTCCAGCGATTGTCGCGGAATTGCGCAATGCAATCGCTCCCATCCTACCGGCAGCCTCCCGGACGACCCATGGAACCAAATCGCTTTCGGAAATCTGGTGCGAAGTCGTACATGCTCCGATGCGCACCCCTTGCTTCGTCTTCCTGATTCCCGAAAGCTCCGAAAGGTTTCTGATAAGCAGCACCGACTTGTCGAACTTCGGCAAAGCGCCGTAACCCTTATATGCGGAAACCATCAAGTCGCTTCCGCCAGCCATTATGATGCAATCATTGTTTTTCCTGAACTCGAGAGCATCCCTCAAGCTTTCGGCAATATGCAGCTCACTCATTTCGCACCTCTCGACTTATGATACTCGGCTATTCTCTTAGCGGCCAGATATATGCTTTCCACGATCAAGTCATATCCTGTGCACCTGCAGATATTCCCGCTGATCCCCTTTCGTATCTCCTTCTTGGTAGGATTCGGATTATTGGAAAGCAGATAATACGTCGCCATGACCATTCCCGGAATGCAGAATCCGCATTGCACTGCTCCGCCGTCCGCATACGATCGGACTATTATCTCTCCGAGTTTGGTGTCCCTTACCCATTCTATGGTTCGGACATCCTGACCTTGCACTCCGGCGATAGGGATTATGCAGCTCGTGACAAGCTCATGATTGAGAAGAACGCAGCATGCGCCGCCCTCCCCTTCGCTGCAGCCTTCCTTAACACCCGTCAAACCGAAATCCTCCCTCAAGACATCCAACAGCCTCTTTACAG
>CAMOXM010000096.1:0-5050 GCA_946629155.1 uncultured Spirochaetaceae bacterium
CATGGCTGATAGTTTGGCATTGGAGTTGGTGGATGCCGTTAACGGCACCGGCGCCGCCTATAAGAAAAAGGACGATACGCATAGGATGGCTGAGGCTAACAAGGCCTTTTCAAATTTCCGGTGGTGATCGTCGCTATTTTAAATGTTGATTTTTAGATGATGGTTTTTCGAGGCCTCTTCCAATGTTATGGCGAGGAGACCTTGAAAATGTGAAAATGAATGTTATTTCGTTGTTCGGGAGTTGGAGGGCAATGATGAAGAGGATTCTCTTTTGTATTCTGTTTGCTGCAGTTTGTGTTTCTAGTGCCTATAGCGGCATTTTTGACGGACTGCTCGGTGGCAAGAAAAGCGGTGATGCCAAGTCATCATCTTCGCAAAAAGGCGGAGTTTCCAAGTCCGATGCTAAGAAACTAGGTGTTGGAATCGATGGGGGCATCGGTGCCGTTCGAGACGGAATGTGGTGGTCCGCAGGCGCTGCTGTCAGATATGAGCTTAGCGATTCTCTCGCTGCTTATGGTAAATTGGGTTATCAGTCCGGAGATTATAAGGAGAGGGATCCCTTCATAATGCATTTGGGCGCTTCCGGCGCATATCTGTTCGAGGTAGCGAAGGACAGCGGACTGAAAGTGGGACCTGGAATAGGCGTGAGCCTTCTTGCTCCCAAGCCTTTGGGCGTTTCTCCGGAAATCGGCGCAGTGATGGATTATAGCCCGTCATCTATGCCGATTTCCGTCATAGTCAAGGCATTGTATGCCCCTGCGTTCTATTTTAATGTGGATGCGAACACATCGTCGGATTCCGTATTGGGACGCTTTAATTTCACTGTTGGGTTGACATATAATTTCCTTTGATGCCCGATATGGCATTGTCTTTGGAGGGGAGCGGGCTTGTCTTGTCTCCCCTTTTTGATTTTGCCTACTCTCTTCTGAACAGACATGACATCATATCCATCGTGGGAGGAGGAGGCAAGACATCGTTCATGCTTTTTTTGAAGGAAGTCTTCAATTCGCATGGACAATCCGTGATGATGTCCACTACTACTCATCTTTCCAGCAAAGTCGATTACGGCGTCGATGCGACAGTGCTGGACTCCGCATCCTTCCCGATTATGAAAAAGAATTCATCGGTGCTGTTCGTTTCCTACGATCCGGCGTCGGATAAGTATCGTTCTCCTGGTGCGGATCGCATCAAGTCTTATGGGGAAAGCTTCGATAAGGTCATAATAGAGGCGGACGGAAGCAGGGGATTGCCATTGAAGTATCATCTTGATGGAGAGCCTGTGATATTGGAGATGTCATCCGCTGTCGTTTCGATTATCGGCGCCGATTCCATAGGCGCCGAAATCAAATCGTCGTTGCATAGGCACGAGGCTTATGAATGCGATTATGCGGTTTCACCTGATAAAACGATCGATGCAAGCGATATCGGGAATATAATCGCCAGCCGAAAGGGTTGCTTTTGCGGCGCAGCCGATTCGATGGGGAGATACGTGTTGATAAACAAGATGGATGTCATAGAGGATAAGTCGGATTTTGATGCGCTGATAGGGCTGTCTAAACGAACTGGAAGCCATTTGGTGTCGATTAGAAAGAATTATGTGATTTCGCCCGAATGCACGAGGGCTTGCTGAAAAATGAAAGTTGTGATTTTAGGCGCAGGCAGACGAGGTTGCGCCTTAGCGGAATATCTGATAGGCGAAAACGCCGATGTCGTGATGATTGACAACGACATGAGGAAAATCGAGAAGGTAAAGGATAAGATCGACTGCATCGCCATTTTCGGAAACGGAAACGATATGACGGTTTTGAAGGATGCCGGTGTTGAAGATGCGGATTTTTTCGTTGCGCTTACGGACAGGGACGAGGTGAATCTGATTTCCTGCGCGATTGTCGGCAGCGAATTCGGAATCAGGAATACGGTTTCATGCGTGAAAAACATCGCATATACGAGCAAGGGCGGACTCAAGAACAACCTTTTCGGAATAGGTTTCATAGTCAATCCCGAAGAAGAGGCAGCCAGCAACATCTGCAATGCGATAGAACGCGGGCTTTATAGCAGCATAATAACATTCGAAGGCTCCGATCTCGCTCTTTACAATATCGAAGTGGATGATTTGAGCGCGCTTAAAGGCAAGACGCTGATGGAAATCAGAAGGGATGCTGATGAGAGTTTCATAATCGCAAGCATCCTTCGCAATGGCAAGGCCATGGTTCCGTCCGGACAGACTGCGATTCGAGCTAACGATATGGTTTCCATAGTCGTCGGCGAAGGGGATGCGAATAAGATTTTCAGAAAGCTCGGTTTTTCCAGACCGAGACCCAAACGCATAGTGTTCCAAGGCTTGAACCAGATAAGCGATTACATTCTTTCGTCGCTTAGTCCTGATACGAGGAAGAACATCGTCCTCATCGATAAGGACAAAACCGTGTGCGAAGAGTTTTCAAGGAAATACAACAATAACATCGTCCTTAATGCAAATTTGATGAATGACGATATAATCGAAGAGGAGAATCTTGCCGACTACGATCTTTTCGTCGCCCTTGAGGATAGCGATGAGCTGAATACCATAATAGCGCATTTCGCCAAGAAAAAAGGCATCAGGCACTCGATAGCCTTATGCAAGAGGGAGGACGGTTCGGCTTTGAAGGCGCTTGACATCGATTTGGTCATATCCGCCACCGAATCGACGGTGGTTTCGTTGTATAAGCTTTTCCAGACTCAGAGCAACATATCATCGGTTCATACCATATTCGGAGGCGAAATAGAGGTTGATGAAATCATGATAACCGAGAATTCGGCCGTGCGCGGCAAGCGTCTAAAGGATATTGATGTCCGTCAGAAGGCAATAGTTGCGGGAGTTAGGAAAAGCGATGAATCCAGTTTCATACCGAATGGAAGCTATCTTTTGGAGGCTGGCGATACCCTATTGGTATTGATTTCAAGCAATAGGAAAAAGGAGATAAAAAACATTTTCACCGCATGATTGCGGAACGGCGGATCATTTCGGGCAAACCATGAACCTTAAGAACAATTTGAAAATCCTATCATTTGTCGTCTTGTCATTTTCGGTTTCGCTTCTGCTGCTGATTGTCTTTGCCGTGATGCATGGAGAGTCGGCGTGCGCAAAGGCATTCGCGATGACGGCGTTGGCTTCCCTGATGCTGTTCTTCACCTTCCGATTCGTCAGCGGAAATCATAAGAACGGAATCATTAGGATAAAGGACGGCTATTTCGTGGTGACTGCGACTTGGCTGCTTTTCGGAGCATTGGGCGCCTTGCCTTTTATTTTCGCGGGAGTCGTTTCGGATTTTCCATCGGCTTTTTTCGAAACAATCAGCGGATTCACAACTACTGGCGCCACGGGATTTTCTGATGTTGAAAGTTTGCCATCCTCTATGATATTTTATAGGAGTCTGACCAATTTCCTTGGGGGAATGGGAGTAGTCGTTTTGTTCGTCGCTCTTATGCCGAGGCTTGGCAATGCAGGCATGAAGTTCACCTCGCAGGAGATGGCGGGCACGAATAAGGATAAGATATTGCCTAAGTCGCGCGATAGCGCAAAATACCTTTGGCTTATCTATATCGGTCTTACAGTCGCCATGATCATTTTGCTGTTGTGCGGCGGCTTGACCCCGTTTCAAGCTGTGTGCATATCCCTTTCCGCAATGTCAACGGCAGGCTTCACTCCTTATAACAATAGCATAGAGTATTTTTCAAGCGCTTATGTGGATGTGGTTGTTACGGTGTTCATGTTCATCGCCGCCTTGAATTTCTCATTGATTTACCTAACCTTGAATGGCGATAGGTCGGCGCTGATAAAGGATACGGAGGCGCGTACGTATTTTGCGATTGTCGCATCGAGCTCCGTTCTGATAGCATTGTCGCTGACTTTTCGCGGCATATATCCGTCGTTCATCCAAAGCCTACGATACAGCGCGTTCCAATATGTAAGCATGATTACGACGACAGGATATACGAATGCCGATTTCTCCAATTGGCCGCTTTTCGCCAGAATCGTTCTTTTCACATCATATTTTCTCGGCGGATGCCAAGGCAGTACGGGCGGCGGCGTCAAGATCATACGTGTTTGCATCGTATTCGTCATATTGAAATCCATCATAAAGCAGAAACTGCACCCCAGAGGCGTTTTCGTAGTCAAATTCGAATCTGATGTGATAAGCAGGCGCTTCGCCTATGAAATCATAAGCTTCCTATTCGTATATTATCTCATAGCAATAGCCTCTGCCGTTCTTCTAACGCTCGACCCTCAGATCAGCACCATGGAAAGCGCGTTTTCGTCTTCCTTGCAGAGCATTGGAAATGTCGGCGCCGGCTTTTCGCTTCCGCCTTTCGGCTCTACGACTTCATTCTCGAAAATTCTGATGTCATTCGAAATGCTTGTCGGCAGATTGGAAATCTTCACTGTCGGCGCCTTGTTCACTAGGGCCTTCTGGAAAAAGTAGGACTTTGAGGTTTTTAGAAGCGCCCTCTGACAAGTTGAAGTTTCCAAAATGCAAATTTAGTGTCTTTTAGGACAAAATACGTTTTTTTCGCGTATATATAGTATGAGAAAAATAGAATACAATTGCGGTTACGAGGAACTATTGGCGATTGCCATGATGCAGAACATCTCTTTGGACGAAAAGGTGAGCATGGCGATTAAGGGTGTCACATACTCTCAAGCCCAGCAAATGCTCGGTCCTAATATGCAACGGCTTTGGAACAGGGAGCTGGAATGGTGCAACGACGACGAGGACGAGCAAGTCTATAGGGGGCACATATTTTATGGCGAAGAGGATTATCCCGATAGCTTGGCATCGTCTGGAAACCCGCCGTTTTGCCTCGCATGGAAAGGAAGCAAGCCGTCGGGATGTCAGGGAAATTTTGAAAATGCGCAAAGCGTGACGATTGTCGGAACGAGGCAAAGCGATTTGTCGGGCAGGAGAGCGGCCTATCTTCTTGCTTTGGAGTGCGTGAGAAATGGAATTGCAGTTTATTCCGGCTATGCTTCGGGAATAGACCAGTCATCACATCTTGGAGCGGCTGATGG
>CAMOXM010000097.1:0-4984 GCA_946629155.1 uncultured Spirochaetaceae bacterium
ATGCTTATGGCGGTATGTTTGAAGGGCGGAAAAGTATTCGATTTGAGGAATAATGTTCTTCTGGATGCTGATGTCATCATCGAGGATGGCAAGATCAGAAAGGTTGCGGGTAGGTCTGAAGGAAAGGTGAGCGATGCAGCATCGAAAGGCGCTCGTATCATAGACGCTAGCGGCTGTGTTGTGATGCCGGGTTTCAAGAACGCCCATACCCACAGTCCGATGGTTTTTTTCAGAAGCCTTGCAGATGATCTTCCGTTGGAAAGATGGCTTAACGAGGTCATATTCCCTTACGAGGCGAAACTCACTCAGGACGATGTCTACTTCGGTTCGTTGCTTGCGATAATGGAATATCTCAAAAACGGAATCACCGCATGCCAGGACATGTACTTTTTTCAGGACAGCGTCGCGAAGGCTTTCGTGCAGGCGGGAATGAGATGCGTTTTGAACGGTTCGCTGACTAGCAATGCGAAATCGCCCGACTACGATACGCAGAAGGAAGAGGACGCGAGTTACGAAAGGATTATGAGCGAAAACGATCGGTTCTCCTCCCTGTCCCCATTGATAAGCTATGCGCTTGGCGTTCATTCGACTTACACAACTTCGGCACGTCTGATGAAGGGCGCTAGCAGGGCGGTGCGAGAATTGCGGAAAGGTTTCTATCTTCACATGAACGAAACCGCTTTCGAAGCTTCCACCGCTTTCTCGAAGTTCGGAGCATATAACGTTCAATATGCCGATTCGCTCGGCTTGTTCGATTATGGCGGAGGAATTTTTCACGGCGTTCACATGCAGGATGCGGAGCTTGACATAATGAAAGCCAAGGGCGTCGGCGCGGCGTTGAATCCTTGCTCGAACGCCAAATTGAATTCCGGCGTTCCCGATTTCGAAAGATATGCCAGATATAGGATTCTCACTGGTCTCGGAACCGATGGCGCGTCTTCCAACAATAGCCTCGACATTTTCAAGGAAATGTGGACTTTGCAGGCGCTCAATCATATAAAGTTCGATAACATATTGGCGCCGAAGCCTTACGATATCGTCCGAGCGGCGACAGAGGGTTCGGCGAAGTTCATGAAGCTTGACAGCTCGCTTTATGTGGAGGAAGGGCAGAATGCCGATTTGATAATGGTCGATATAGGCGATGTGAATGCTGTTCCGTTTACCGACATTTGCAAATATTTGGTGTATAGCGCGAATGTTTCGAATATCCGCATGACGATGGTGGCGGGCAAGGTGTTGTATTGCGACGGCAAATATGACATCGGGTTCGACAAGAACGATGTGATCAAGGAAGTGGTTGCGCGTCTGAATCGCATTAGAAACGGAAAATGATGCGCTGATTCGCATTTCGATGGCGGCTTTCGATGGGCATGCGAATATTTGAGCTTTTTCCCGAACTCGCCGTGGTTCACCATAAGGATGATGATTGCAGATTCGGTCATATTTCGTATGTGAGCCGCAACAACAATCTGGGGCCGATGCTCCAGGATGCGATTGCAAAGAATTATGGCAAGTACGCATTCAGATATACGGAGGATATGCGGTGCGGCATGGTGGATGTCAGGGGCTTATTCGAAAACAGGGACAATCCATTGTGCGTTGAAATAGGGTTTGGCAAGGGGGATTCGACTTTTCGGGACGCCAAGGAGAATCCGAATGTGAACTTCATTTGCTTCGATGTTTATCTTCAGGGCTTTGCCATCCTGATGTCGAAAGCAGCTGATGCAGGTTTGAACAACATTTTGCTATGTCATTACGATGCGCTTGATTTTTTGAATCGATCGATGCCTGAGTCTTGCGTTGATGAGTTCAAGATTTTGTTCCCCGACCCATGGCCCAAGACGAAGCACAAGAAAAGACGCATTGTAAATCCATCTACATCCGGCGTTTTCGCCTCCCGCATGCGTTCGGGGGGAATCATCCATGCCGCTACGGACGTGGAGGACTACGCCAAATGCATGCTGGACGCTCTTTCATCAGAAAAAAACCTCGAAAATCTCTATCCTTCGTTTGCTCCCAAAGGCATTAGGAAAAACACTACGTCTTACGAAAGGAAGGCTGTTGCCGAGGGGCGTGAAATATTTGATATAATTTTCAGAAAAATATAAAATCAGGTTTCAGACATTTCTTATGAAGAAGATATCATCAATAATATTATTATCTTTAGTTGCGGTTTCGCAAGCGTTTTCCGCTAGAAATTCGTCATCAAAGCTTGTTGTGGCGAGTTATACCTCTTTTTCGGATAGCTGGGGCAAAGGCAAGGATATTATCAAGGAATTCGAATCCGAAAAAGGCGTTCAGGTTGATTTGCTGGATTTGGGCAGCGGTTTCGAGTTCATTGAGGCTTTGAAATCCGGCAGGATCAAGGCGGATGTCGTGATAGGGATCGATGATGCGCATTTGAGCGTTTTCAAGGGAAAATACGATGTGGCGAAGGTATTCGATTACGGATATTATGCTTTTGTGTTCGACAAGAGGTCGTCTTTGAATCCGCCGAAAAGCCTGAACGATCTTGTGAAGCCGGAATACAAGGGCAAAATCATTCTGGTTGATCCGCGAACAAGCTTCGTAGGATTCGCGCTTCTCAGGTGGGCCGCCGAGGTTTTTGGCGAAAGGAAAGGGTTCGAATGGTTTGGAAAAGCGATTGACAACGCTCTTACCGTCGCCCCATCATGGACGGTCGGATATTCGCTTTTCACCAAAGGCGAGGCACCGCTTATGATTAGCTATAGCACGAGTCCCGTATATCATTATGAAAACGGCGAGGATTATGTTGATAGCTTATTGTTCGATGAGGGGAATCTCGAAGTTCGGGAATATGCGATGGTTATGTCCGATAGCAGCAACAAGGAGCTTGCTCGCGCCTTTCTTGATGCTGTCGTAAGAAACTCCAAGGATATTGCTGTAAGCAATGTCATGTATCCCGTGTCCGATGAAGGGGAGCTTCCGGAGGGTTATGGCAAAGTGAGAAAGCCTGATGTGGTGATTCGCTCCGAGTTGGGCGACGACTTGCTCCTCAGGTGGCAGAAGTCGATTATTTAGATTTGGGTCTTTCGCGTTTTTCGCATGCTCATCGTTCGCTAGGTCTGATCGCCTTCGCCATGAACTTTTCGGTTCTGTGCGTAATTGCTTTCGGGTTGCATCGGTGCTTGCGTCATTTCGATATTGCGCGTTTTGCCGAATACTTGAGCCGGCCTTATGCGAGGTCTATAGTCGGTAATTCCATTGCGATAGGCTTCTGGTCGGCATGTTTCTCATCGATTACGGGATCCGTTTTGGCTTTTGCTCTCCATAGAGCGGATTTTTTCTTCAGGAAAGCTCTTTTCAGCATTGTCAGGATACCTTTTGTTCTTCCGAGCATAATAATAATAGTCTCTTTGGCTTCCGTTTTCGGCGTATCCGGCATTATCAATTCCGCGAGCGGATTCTTGTATAGCAGACGCGGCATAATACTCACTCATGCATATTATAGTTTTCCTTTGGTTTTTCTTTCGCTCTGCTCCGCGCTTGCACAGCGAAAAGCGGATAGGGAGGAATCTTTCAGGACTTTGGGTGCGAACCGTATTCTGACATTCCTGCTGATTCTGCTGCCTTCCGTTTTGAAGACCCTTGTCCTATGCTTCATGCTTTCGTTTTTCAGCGCTTTTTTCAGCTTTACGATAGTCATGACCTTCGGAGGCATGAAAGCCGGAAACATAGAATCCGAAATATACAAGACGTTTTCGACGGGGGATATGACCGCATATTCGGGCTTATGCATGCTGAGCGTATTGTTCTCGGTGCTGTTTGCGATTTGCTCGCTGATGATGCAGAAGGTGCGAAAAAAAGAGGGTTCGGAAATGATGTTTCGTGTTCTGCCGCTGGCTTCTCTGCCGCGCAGCATTGCCATCAATTGTCTTGCAGTTGCGATAGGCATTGCGGTTCTGCTTCCGCTTTTCAGCATAATCTCATCTTCGTTCCTGCATGCCGGAAGGCTTTCTTTTTCAAATTACGTTTCCGTCTTGCCGTTTGCGCCTGTGATAATCAAAAGCGTTGCCTTTTCGCTATCGGTATCCGTAGTATCGGGATTGTCCGTGATTCTGCTTGCGGCGTATTCGAAAAGGACTGGTTTCAATAATCCCGTAGTGCTTTTCGCAGGCTCGCTTTCCGGAATCGTTTTGTCATCGGCATTGGCTGCTTATCCGCATTTGTCGCTTTTCTTGGCGCACGTCCTGATGACAGTGCCTTTTTCATATTATATGATAAAGGGCGAATACGATGCCGTGAAATTCTCATTGATAGAGGGCGCTATGCTTGTCAGCTCGTCAGATTGCCTAAGCATTTTTTATGTTGAAATATCCGATTTGAAACATATTCTGCCGAATGTCTTCGCATTCTCATTCGCGCTTTCGTTTTGCGATGTCACATCAACGCTTCTTTTGAGCAGGGGACGGTTTTATACGATTAGCATGCTTTTGTATCAGGCGGTTTCGAGATATGATTTCGGTTTGGCGTCGGCTCTGTCGGTAGTGATAGGATTGCTGATAGTTCTGGTTTATACGATTGCTTGCCGAGCGACTGAAGCGTTTTACGGCAGGTAAAGCATTATATATAAACAGATGAGGTTTTATCAAAATTGATTCCAAAACGAAAAACCTAAAAAAATTTGACAAAAAAAAATTTTTTCGTATCATTACTTCACTGTTGTCAGCAGCGATGGTTTTCGCAGGCTTGAATGGGCAAGGCGCTTGGCGTTTTTGCGATACGGGCGATGCGGTCTTGACGCCGTCGAATGTTGGTTTTGAAGTTCGTAAAAAGATATTCAAAGAAATTTGACATTTTTTTTAGAATTTCTAAAATATATACACGTTTGTGCTGAGTTATGGAAACGAAGCGCAAAGTTTTTTTTACATTTGCCGATTCGCCAGCCATAAGCAAAGGCGGATTGGAGATCAGAGATAGGGAGAGAAGAGGAAACATAATTGACAGGGCGCGAGCCTTTTGT
>CAMOXM010000098.1:0-4788 GCA_946629155.1 uncultured Spirochaetaceae bacterium
TTCCTATATGATGTCGATGGCTTTTCCGACGATGGCTATTCGTCCATGATGCGCGAGATCGAATCCGAATCAGACAAAGGCGATAGCACCATCCGTAAGATTCTGGATAGTTTCTGACGGTGTGTGAAAATATTTTGGAAATCGTTATAATGATAATATGAGTAAAAAGGATCAAACAAAACGCCTTGCGCCGGAATAGACTTCGCATCGTATCGAAATCAGTTTTGAAAAAACCTCAATAAGAAAAAAGTACATATTTCCATTTGATCGTCTTGCCAATAATTCCGCAATCAGGTATAATTCTCCCAATCGAATAATTTCGGGGCAAGGTGAGATTCCTTGATCGGCGGTGAAAGCCCGCGAGCGTCTTTCCGGCGCTGACCCTGTGAGATTCAGGAGCCGACGGTATAGTCCGGATGGGAGGAAACAATGGGCAAATCCAAAATCAGTCTTTATTCCTGCATAGGCATCATAGTGTCAGGTTGCATCGGCAGCGCAATCTTTTCGCTATCTGGCCTTACCATGTATTACGCAGGGGCATCATGCATAATCAGCTGGATTATCGCAGCGGTGATTCAAGGGGTTTACGGCGCCGAAGTCTCGGAATTATCGCTGCATTACGGCAAATCGGCAGGTGTGTATGCTTTCCCCGCCATGTCGCTCGGCAGAATATACGGCTTCATGGCAAGCTGGGGATATGTAGTGGCCAATATCATAGCAATAAGCTTCTCCGCCATTTATGTCGGAACCTATCTGAGCGTCAGCTTCGTTTCCTTCAGCGGGTTTCAGATTCCGATTGCGATATGTTCCATAGCATTGTGCGCTTTGCTCAATTTGCGGAATATCAGAGATATGGGCAGATCGAACATAGCAATGCTCATCTTCTTAGTCGTATTGATGATTGCATATTCCGCAATCGCTTTTACGCATGGCGATTTTTCGTTTGATAGGTTCGTCCCGTTTTTCAAAGGTTCTAAAGGTAATTTCGGATTCATAGCGGCGGTTCCTAATGCATTGGTGGCCTATGGGGGCGTGGTTTCCGTGGCTTTCATAGTCGAAAACGTGGATAAACCGAAAAGGAACATTCCGTTGTCTTTGATGGCAGGACTGGCTGTCGTGGTCGTATTGTATCTGATGATGCTCGTCAGCACTTTGGGACATATAGATTATGCGTATCTGGAAAACAACCCAGGAATGCGCTTCATTCCGATGTTCGCCGCTTCGTTCTCATCTATGGGCGATATCGGCTTCCTTCCCAAAATAATATCGCTTGGCGCTGTTCTGGCGCTTCTGACCACTATGCTCATACTCGGCTATCTCACGGCTACGGCTATGCGCGGAATGGCTTTAGACGGTACGCTGCCGGCTGTTTTCGCCAAATGCAACGGCAACGAAGCGCCTGCCGTTTCCATTTTGACGTATGCTTTGATTTCCTGCGCCTTGTCGCTCAAGCCGTCTTTCGCTGAAATGCTGGTGAATCTCGGCTCGCTGGTATCGGTAATCATAATGGTCATCGTAATCGCATCATTCGTAAAGATGAAATCCTCCGGCAAGAAATTCGCCTTGTCGGCGCTTGTCGGCTGCCTGACGATAGCCGCCATGCTTGCTTGCTATGCCCCTGGCATTCTTTCGGGAGGATGGCAGGTCTGGGCGTTCACCGTCGCTGTATATGCTGTCGGAGCCGCTGTCTATTTGATGATTGGCTCGAAAGCGCGGACGAACCTGACTGATAGCTTCGATTATTAGAAAGCCATTTGTATAAACTTGATAGGAAATAATATAATCATACGGTTGGACTGCATGGTGTTCGGCGGTTAGGCGCTTAGGTTTTCACAAGCGCATTGGATGCTGTGATAGTTGGGTGGAGTTGTTTTTATGGATAGGATTGTCAAGGATTACATCAATTTTCTGAGCGAATGCAAGACAGAGCGTTTGTGCGTCAGAAGAATAATCGACGAAGCGGAAAAGAAAGGATGGAAGAACATAGATGAAGTCGGAAAGCTTAGCGCAGGCGATAAGGTGTATGCGAACAAGATGGGCAAGGCTCTCATGCTTTTCAGAATCGGAAAGGATCCGATTGAAAACGGGATGAACATACTCGGAGCGCACATAGATTCGCCAAGGCTGGATGCCAAGCCCAATCCCATATATGAGAAAACAGGCGTCGTTTATCTCAATACGCATTATTACGGCGGAATCAAGAAGTACCAATGGCTGGCGATTCCATTGTCAATTTGCGGTGTCGTTTGCCTCAAGGACGGCAGCACGGTGGAAATCAGAATAGGAGACGAGCCTTCGGATCCAGTTTTCTGCATTTCCGATATTCTGCCGCATCTTGCATACAAGCAGATGGAGAAAAAGGTGAAGGATGCGGTCGATGCGGAGAACCTTGATGTCATCATCGGCATGAACGGGAAATTCAAAGAGGACGGCGAGAGCGAAGATAAGAAGAAGTCTGTCAGGGATGCGGGGAAGAAGAGGATATTCGAGATTTTGAAGAAGAAATACAAAATCAGCGAAGACGATTTGCTTTCAAGCGAGTTGGAAGTGGTTCCTTCAGGACCTGCGAGGCTTATGGGATTTGACGAATCCATGATTCTGGGCTATGGTCAGGACGACAGGGTCTGCGCCTATGCGTCGTACAGGGCGTTTGTCGATTCCGAAGAGTCGTATAGGACATCGTGCCTGCTTCTTAGCGACAAGGAGGAAATCGGCAGTTATGGCGCGACCGGAATGAGTTCGCATCTCCTCGATAATGCGGTATCGGAGGTGATTTGCAGGCTGCAGGAAAGCGGAGGCGTCGAAATGGCTATTCGCAGGTGTCTTGCCAACTCCACCATGTTGTCGAGCGATGTCAATGCGGCTTACGATCCGCTTAATGCCGATCTTTACGATCCTGATAATGCCTCCAATCTCGGCGGCGGAATCGTTCTCAACAAATACACCGGTTCTCGCGGCAAGAGCGGAGCGTCCGATGCCAACCCCGAATTCATAGCAGGGATAAGGGCCAGATTCGATTCGGATAAGGTGAGATATCAATTCGCCGAATTGGGCAAGGTCGAGGTCGGCGGCGGAGGAACCATTGCGCTCTATGCGGCGGAATTCGGAATGAACGTGATAGACGCAGGCGTGGCGGTGCTTAGCATGCATGCCCCATGGGAAATAACATCCGTATCGGATTTCGTGGAAACATACAAGGGATACCTCTCATTTCTCAAATTGCAAGGTTTCTCGAAACGTTCTAAAGCGTAAAGCAAGAGATGAGTTATGGCCGATTACATCATTGGTGATTTGCATGGATGTCACGATAAACTTGTAAAAGCTCTCGACATAGTCAAATTCGACAAATCAAAGGACAATCTATACTTTGTCGGAGATTTGTGTGACAGGGGAAAGGAGAATCTCAAGACGCTCCGGTTCGCATATTCGCTTGGCGAGGCCTTCAAGCCTGTTTTCGGGAATCACGATGTCTGGCTATACGAGTATTTCGCCTTCGGAAACGAGAACGAGTGCTGGATAGGCTGGAACGGAGGCGATGCGACGATGGCGGAAGTCAAGAGCATTTCCGCTGCCGATAAGAAGAAATATGCGGCATGGCTTTCGACGTTTCCGTATATGCGGGATGTTGGGGGTAATGTCGTATGCCACAATTTCATCAGGAATAGCATGCTGAAGGACAGGATAGGAGATTTCGATCCTTGCAAGGTGACGCTTGGCAATTGCAGAGATAGCGGCTTGGTGAGGCATCCCGATTACGACGAATATGTTTTCGATAGGGAGATTGCGGAGTATATCCAACATAAGGCCGGGCAGAAAGAATATCGCTGGTATCCTTACCATGATGATGATTTCAAGGCGGATTTTCCGGAGGGAAAGAACTGCATAATGGGACATACTCCGCTTTACGAGCACGGAATGGCGGTTTACGGCGGTGTCTATATGATAGATACGGGCGCCTTTGTGACTAAGAAGGAATATAGAACCGCAAAGGACGGTTGCCTGACGATTATGGATCTGGGCACCAAGAATACGTGGACTATATGATTGCCGCATGACAAGCGCATTTGGAAGCGGTTTTTCAAAGGCGCTACGAAAGCGGAAAGAGGATTTTTATATGGCAAAAAGCAAAGAGAAAGGCATTCAATCAGTTGCCGAAAGCAAACATTATTTTCCGGTGGATAGCGAATTGGCGCTCAATGAGCTGATTTCCAGGATGAAGACAGCGCAAAACACATACTCCAAGTTTTCGCAAGAACAAGTCGATAGGATTTTCAAGGCGGCTGCGATTGCTGCCAACAAGATGAGGATTCCGCTTGCGAAAATGGCGGTCGAGGATACTGGAATGGGGGTGCTCGAGGATAAGATAATCAAGAACCATTTCGCTTCCGAATACATATACAATAAGCATAAGAACGCTAAGACGTGCGGAATCGTAAAAGAGGACAAGAACAACGGCATCAAGATCGTCGCCGCGCCCTTGGGCATTTTGGCAGGGATAATCCCGACCACGAATCCGACTTCCACGGTGATATTCAAATCCTTGATCTCGCTGAAGACCAGAAACGCCATTTTGTTCTCACCGCATCCCAGAGCGGTCAAATCGACGATAGAGGCGGCTAAAATCGTGTTGGAAGCGGCCATAGAGGCGGGGGCTCCGGAATATATAATCGGTTGGATAGACACTCCCACCATGGAGTTGTCGGATGCCTTGCTGCACCATCCTGACGTATCGGCGATTCTGGCGACGGGAGGTCCCGGCATGGTCAAGGCCGCATATTCGTCCGGAAA
>CAMOXM010000099.1:0-4715 GCA_946629155.1 uncultured Spirochaetaceae bacterium
CCAGGGCCGCGACGAGACGCCTTGAGATCGATCCTGCTGACATAACAAGCCTCCTCGTGTTACTATAAACTACGAACGATGCGGAATTGCATCGCTAAGCATATAAGTGACACTACACATAAGGGCGCTTCTAAAAACCTGCTATTCGAAGATGCCTGCGAATTTTCGAGGCGAAAAGGCGTCTGGCAGGTTCGGACTCTGAGGTTTTTAGAAGTGCCCATAACTTATTTTTGCAAATTCCATGCCATTATTATGCACATCGGTCTTATCGAAATATAATCTGTTGCATTTCAATAAAATGCAAATTTGCTCTGCAAACAACGGCTATTCCGAAACTGTGCAAAAAATTCACAGCATGTGTGAAAATAATTCACAATTTGGCTAAATAGCGCTTCTAAAAAATCAAATGCGATCTTCTCAGAACCTGATACTTGGAACAGCGCTATATGCAAAATGCACGAATGCAGCATCACCGACGGAAACATAATAATCCTCAATGCCTACATGAGTGCATTTCAACTCCACAGTTTCTCCGGCATGAAGCTCCTTAATATAGCAAACTTCGATTTTATTGATATCTTTTCCCGAAGCATAAGCAGCCGCCGGAATGCAACCAACCGCCCACTCTATGTACTTCAAGTTGTTAGCATGACCGTTTATATCGCAATCCTTAGCCAGAACCTCATGCTTATGCGCATTTATCGCTGTTCCGAAAGAATCCACATCAAACCTTCTATACCTATTTGCAAAGGGTTCATCGGGCTTCACGGCATCAGGCTCAATTCCGCTCACAACGGCACTCGGGTCGATAAGCCTATGTTCCCCGCCTTCACCCACCGAAACAACGCCCCAAAAGCTGTCTGCCTTAAAAGCATAAGCGCCATTTGGCATCCTGCAGCAAACCCTTCTCGGAACAAATCTGCCGACCGATTGGAAATAATAGCCTTCCATAACAACATCAGTCATCCAATACGGTTTGAAAAAAACATCTATGCTCACTGATAAGACAACCCATGACTTATTCTCTTTCAAAAGCTCTGGAATGTCGCAATTGCGCTGCGCCGCCATCCTCCCTGTTGTTTCCTGCACGAAATGCATCGAATATTCAGGCGACATGAAATAATTGCTATCGCAAAACGGAGATATGATCGATGTTCTATATTCAAGCATAAGCAAATGGCAAGCAGGTTCGAATAGAACCGAACTTCAGTTCGTTTCTGAAAACCATGCCGTCTGAAAAGGCTTGCGGTCTTCAAAAGCATCATTTTAAAACAACGAAGGCGCCCGATGAAAGCACCAGACGCCTGCGAAATTGAGCCCAGTAGGGTTTGAACCTACGACTTCCACCACGTCAAGGTGGCACTCTCCCGCTGAGTTATGGACCCATGAATTTTATTTCATTATAACACAGCCGCTATTTTTTTGCAAATGTTCAGATACGGACTTCGAACGAATATACAGGGATGGTTTTCGCCCCGTTCGCCCATCCCGCCTTGTATTCTTTCCCTATCGCATCAACATCGACCCTCTCATCAATAGCCAGCGAAACGACGCTTCCGGCTTTTTTGCCATGTTTCCGCTTGAATCTGTTTTCAACCTCTTTGATCAAATCGGAAATAATCACCTTGTTCTCAGGAATGAATTCGAAATCCACCTTCCCTTCATAATACGCCCTGACTATCAGCATCGAATACATAATATCACCTCTCTTTCAAACACAAGCACGAAGGAAGTATTTTTAGAAGCGCCCATAAAAAAAGAGGGAGACAACCGCCTCCCTCTCGAGCTTCAAGCACCGCCGAATGCGATGCCATATAAACCAAATCAATTTATTTGACGGTGATTCTGCCCTTCGTCGCGGAGTAGTCGGAAGCCTTTATGACTCCGCCAAGGAAATCCCTTACATAAGTGATTATGACCTGATTGTCCAGCATGGAATTATCAAGCTTATAGACTTCGTTCGGGAACATGGTGAATCCATCGCCCATATCTTGAAGGAGATAGTTATGGCATGCAACAGTGTATTTGCCATTGGGGTTGATATTCTCCCACTTGCCGTTCTTCTCCACCTGAACGTTGCCGACTCTTCTTCTGCCGCTCACGCCCTGGAAGAAACCTTTGTCATCAAGTCTGACTGGCGAGGGAATAGAAGTGTCGATCGTGCATCTTATTCCGGAAAGCTGGAGGAACCCGCCGGATTCGCCCACAGCATTCTGGCCATTGTTGGCATTCTTCTCAACAGCTCTGTAGCCGTGCTCAAGAGCATCGAGAATCTTCTGTCCGGTCGTCTCGACCATGCAGAGCATGTTCCCGTAAGGATGGATCTTTATCATATCCTGAGTCGTGATATCGCCCTTCTTGATACCAGCCCTGATGCCTCCGCCATTGACGAAAGCGATGTCGGCTCCAGCCACATTCCTATATGCATCTGCGCAGAAATCGCCTATGATGGTCTCTCTGTTCCTGACGCCCCTGAAGCCATTGAGCTGATCCGAAAGATCGACTTCGGATTTAGCGACGACCTTGAGCAGCTCGCCTTCATACTTGGCTTTGACGCCGTCAATGAACGCAGTTGTCGCAGGATCCTTTTCGGCTTTGCTGATAAGAGTCGTTGAAATCCTTCCATCAGGAGTAATAGTCAGCTTCCCTATGTTCATGAGCTTCGTGCCCGTCTGCGAATACACAACGCCGTTTCCTGCCTTGTTCCTGACAACATTATTCGCAACCGTGCTATGCGAGTGACCGTCAAGGAAGACATCGATTCCAACCGTGTTGGCGATGACATCAGTAGCCCTGTTCGGAGCGGACTCCTCTTCAAGACCGAGATGCCCAAGAACCACTACGTACTTCGCACCCTTGGCCCTCACTTCATTGACATACTTCTGCGTGGTGTTGTAAAGAGCCTCACCAGCATCAAATTCATAGACATACTGACCGTCCTCCATGAAATACCTCGGAGTCGATTTGACGATGCTTTCCGGCGTGGTAAGACCGATGAATGCGACTTTCGTTCCGCCGAAATCGATGATCTGATACGGCTTGAGAAGAGAGAACTTGTTGGTTCCCTTTCCAATATAATGGATGTTCGCGCCAAGATATTGGAATTTCGACTTCTTCATGAGCGCCGACAGCTGATCGGTGCCATAGTCGAACTCATGGTTTCCGAATATGGCCAAATCATAACCGGCGTTATTCATGATATCGGTAAGATATTCGCCTTTGGACACCGTGCCGATGGCTTCTCCCTGAATCGAATCCCCGTTATCAACCAAAAGAACATTCGGCGTACTAGCAAGCATTTCAGCCTTGTAAGTGGCCAATCCGGCATATCCGAGATTCTTATCGATGCCGCAATGGACATCGTTCGTATAAAGAACTATGATGTCCTTCGTGTTATCGTATTTGTTCGAAGCGCAAGAAAAGGCCAACGGAATCAGAAAGCACGCCAAAACGACAGTGCGAACGAAATTCTTAAATCTGTTCATAAATCCTCCAATGAAAATCTAATCGCATTTTATCACAAACCGCAAAAATAATAAAGTGCGGAGGAGATATTGAGAAGCTCCCTTCACTTTTTCCTGTTTTTTTTCCTGCGGCGTTTTGCTGAACCTGCAAAAGCATTATCCGGTTTCGGACGAGCAAGACCTGAAGAAACATCGTTATCGCCAGCATCGCCGACAAGCCGTTTCGACAACAAGACAATCGCCGCGCCCGCAAGCATCATCAGAAAACACAACACCTGCCCTATCGAAAAATTGAAAAGAGAAGAGAACACGTATATGTTATCGCTCCCCCTGCCAAGCCGTATGACATAACCCATGTTCTCGTCCGGCTGCCTGAAATACTCTATTGCGAACCTGAAGATGCCATACGTTATCAGATACAAGCCGCTCGGCACGCCTTTTTTCAATTTCCCGACGGCGGGACGCACTGCAAACCACATGATCGCACCCAGGACTATTCCCTCGAAAAGCGCTTCGTAAAGCTGACTCGGATGACGCGGCAGATTCACGGCTGATGCGCTCGAATCCATTCCTATTCTGACGCAGATGTCGCGCACCCAATCAAGAGCAGTCGAAAACCTGTCGGCGTCCGGAAAAACCATCCCCAAGGACGATGAGCACACCTTACCATATAGCTCAGCATTGAAGAAGTTGCCCATCCTTCCGAAAAAATAGCCGAACGGAAGGGCGATCAGAATGGTATCGGAGATGTCGAAAAAATTCAGCCGCTTGATTTTCGAGAAAACGAAAATGCCAATGCAAACCCCGATGACTCCTCCGTGATAGCTCATGCCGGGCAAACCGACGAACTCGCCGCCGCTGAACGGCCAGAAAATCAAATGAGGGCGCATCCAATAGTACGATCCGCTATATATCAGGCATGAACCGAGCCTTCCTCCGATTATGGCGGCGAGCATTATCCATACCAGCATGTCGATATCCTCGCCCTTGCGATAATCGAGCTTCAGCCTGCTATCGCCCCTCTTGAGCTGCACCCTGAACAAAACGGCCGTAATCGCAAAAGCCACTATGTACATCAAGCTGTACCATCTCAGAAATGTCACCCCCTTTATGACATGCGGAGAAAGCCATTTGGGGTATTCTACAAACATATTAAGCATGATTTTCTCATTTTCGCACTTTTAGCGTCAAAATGCAACAATCAGGGATGAAACTTAAGATGAATCCGCTGTTCGAAACGGAAAAATCACT
>CAMOXM010000100.1:0-4498 GCA_946629155.1 uncultured Spirochaetaceae bacterium
TCTGTCCGCTTGCGAAGATGTACACGCTCGGCAGCGAATTCATGCCGTCGGCAAATCACGCAGGCGGTCTCAGGTATCATGGGATGTCTTCCGTTCTTTCGCAGCTTTACCATGACAAATTCATGGAAGCACGCTCCGTGGAGCAAACTGAAGTGTTCAAGGCTGCGGAGCAATTCGCAAGAGTCGAGGGGATTCTTCCTGCTCCGGAAAGCAGTCACGCCATAAAGGTCGCCATAGACGAGGCTTTGGAATGCAAGAAGACCGGCGAGAAGAAAACCATACTTTTCGGACTCACCGGAACCGGATACTTCGACATGTATGCCTATAGGGATTTCAACGACGGCGTCATGACGGATTACATACCGACCGATGATGAAATAGCCAAGGCATTGGAGAATGCCCCGAAGGTTTGACGAGTCGCTGACAGGCTTTTAAACAACCTGCAATCGTTTTGCAATTTTTTGCATTTGGAGCCGGTCTTTCATGGCCGGCTCTTCTTGAATCGCATCTGAAAACTTCAAGAAAGCGTATAGATTAAATCCATAGTCGGGCAGGCATTTAATCTAAACAAAGGCATGGGTCCTGCAAACCCGAATAAGAACTTCAACGCGCTCTCGAAATACGGTTTGAATATAAAGCCTGGTTTGATTATCGGAGGTTTTTTCAAAACTCCTTTCTTTACGCTACCCGCTCTCCTTCAGGCTTGTGAGGCGACGGCGCTGTGAGTTCTTGCGGCGCAAGGCCTCGCCGCGCGGCCGCGCCACAGGTTATGCTCGTATCGCCCGCAGTCATTCGCCATTGTACTATGTTGCTAATATTTTTAGTAGGAATATAATAAGAAGAATGTCGCAATCCAAAACACCAAAACGCAAAGGCTACATATCGTGGGATGACTATTTCATGGGAGTAGCGGTTCTTTCGGCAATGAGGAGCAAGGATCCGTCCACTCAAGTGGGCGCTTGCATAGTCGATGAGCGCAAGAGAATAGTTTCCATGGGCTATAACGGTTTTCCGGAGGGCATCAGCGATGATGATTTTCCATGGGACAGGGACAAGTCGGATCCGCTGGATAACAAGTACATGTATGTTGTTCATGCAGAGCTTAATGCGATATTGAATGCCAAGACCGATTTGAAGGGATGCACGATCTATGCTTCGCTTTTCCCGTGCAACGAATGCGCGAAGGCGATAATCCAGAGCGGAATCAGAAGGGTCGTGTATCAGTCGGAGAAAGGGAACGAAAAGTTTGAAATCGCAAGCCGGCGGATGTTTGAGGCGAGCGGTGTGGAGATGGTCAGGCTGGACCATACGGTCGGCTTGAAGCTTACGGTTGACGGGAGTGCAAAATGATAGAAGTCAGGAATCTTCATCCTCTTGAAATAAAGCTTCTTTTGAGTTTCAGCGAAGGCGAGAAATTCGACAATGAGGAAATCGAGAATAGATGCGCATTCAATCCGGGTCATGCGAATCAGGCGGTGTCTTGGACTCTGTCTAAGAACCTGATAAGCAGGGAATCTTCGGAAACGCTTGTGAACTATGAGATTTCCGAAAAAGGCAGGCTTGCGCTGACACGCGGTCTTATCGCCAGAAGGATTGTTTCTCTTGTCAAAGAGCGGAATGTGTCGATTGCGGAACTTCCGAGCGTTCTCGAAGAGGAGCAGAAGGACATCGGATCCGATTTCGCGCTTTTGAAGAAGGCGGGCGTTCTCACGGTTAGTCCTGAAAAGACGCTTGTTCTGTTGGACGAAAGCAAGATGCCCGAATCCTTCGGAATCGTAGAGGAGCTTCTCAAGCGCGGCGGTGATGGACCTATCGGAGATGGAGAGCTTTCCGATGTCCAAAGGCGCGAGATGGAGAAAATCTCGAAGAAACGCGGTTCGGACGCTTTCTTCAGAATAGTGGAGAGGGATCGCAGCGTCTATGCTTTGACTGCGGACGGCGCGGCGGCTAATTCGGCTCTGAAAAAGGAGCATATCACCGGCGATGAGATAGGGGAGGTCACGAAGGAGCTTTTGGAGAGCGGTTCGTGGCATGGCAAAAGGTTCAGGGAATACGATGTGGAGCATGTTCCCGTGTCCAAACTCCTTGTCGCTAGGGAGAATCCGTATTCGAGTTTCATAAGATCTATCAAGGACAAGCTCGTGGCTATGGGGTTCGAAGAATTCGACGGCGGACTTGTGGAAAACGAGTTTTGGAACGGAGATGCGCTGTTCATGCCGCAATTTCATCCGGCGCGTGATATTCACGATGTCTATTACATAGAGAGTCCTTCCCATTCCAAAAGGATTGACGAACCTTTCCTGACGAATGTCGCAAATGTTCATGAATGCGGAAAAGGCGCGAAGTCGAAAGGGTGGGAATATCCGTTCGACAGGCAGTTTTCGCTTCGAAACCTTCTTAGGTCGCAGGGAACCGTCCTCTCCGCGCATGCGTTGACGAAAGCAAAGGTTCCGTCCAGGTATTTCGGCGTGGTCAGATGCTTCAGATACGATCAGGTCGATGCTACCCATGGCAGCGATTTCTATCAGACGGAAGGGATAGTGCTCGGCGATGATGTCAATTTGAAGAATCTTCTCGGACTTTTGGAAATGTTCGCCAAGGAAATAGCGGGAGCTAAGGAGATAAAGTATGTTCCGGGATATTTCCCGTTCACGGAACCGAGCGTGGAAGTGCATATAAAGCATCCTGTTCTCGGATGGTTCGAACTCGGAGGCAGCGGAATCTTCAGGAAGGAAGTCACGACGCCGCTTGGAATCAAATGCCCTGTCCTCGCATGGGGACTCGGCATAGACAGGATGGCTCTTATGAATCTCGGCTTAAACGACATAAGGGAGCTTTTCACTGGCAATATAGAGAATGTAAGGTTAAGACGCGGTTGATGCGGGGTGAAATGCAATGCCTAAGATAGATGTGAATAAGAATGTGTTTGAGAAACTTTACGGCAGGAATATCCGGCGCGATAGGCTTGAGGACGTCTTTCCATGCGCGAAGGCTGAATTCGATGGCGAAGACAACGACTTCATAAAGGTGGAGCTTAACGATACGAACAGGCCCGATTTGTGGAGCACGCCCGGTCTTGCCAGGCAGCTTTCGTCGTTCGTGGAAGGCAAGCGCTATGATTACGATTTCTTTTCAACTCCTAAAAAAAGCCGCGATTCCGGGTCGCGCAAGTTCATTGTCGATGCATCGCGACCGGACGGCAGACCGTATTCCGTGGGCTTTTGCGTTTCCGGAAAGAAGATAACCGAGGACATTCTGAAGCTGCTGATCGATTTTCAGGAGAAGATGCACAGTAACTACGGGCGCAAGCGCAAAAGCATTTCCATGGGGCTTTATCGTAGCGATGCGATCGATTTCCCTGTGATCTACAAGGGCGCCGACCCCAAGAGCAACTCATACGTTCCGCTTCACGAAGACCATGCGATGACCCTTGAACAGGTGTTGACGGACACGGAAAAGGGCAGGGAATTCGGTCATCTCATAGCAGGTTGGGAGAAATTCCCGTATCTTGTGGACTCGTCAGGGAAGACGCTTTCGATGCCGCCCATAATCAATTCGAACGATGTAGGCGCGCTCAAGGTCGGCGATAGCGACATATTCATAGAAATCAACGGACAATATTTGAAGCAGGTTCTTCTCGTCGCAAACATATTCGCATGCGATTTTGCGGACCTCGGATTCAAGATCCTGCCGTGCAAGACCGTCTTTCCTGAAGAAACCGAATTCGGAAGGGAAATCACGGTTCCGTTCTATTTTCAGGAAAAGCGCACATGCTCCAAATCCGAATTGGAAGAGCTTCTCGGCAGCGACATCAGCTTGGAAAGGGCTGTTAAATGCTTGAACAGGATGGGTGTCAGGGCGAAGGCCGACGCAAACAAGATAGTCGCCTTCCCGCCTGAATACAGGAACGATTTTCTGGCCGCTTCAGATGTCGCAGAAGATGTTGCGATAGGTTACGGCTATAACAACTTCAAGAAGGAAATGCTTTCCGATTTCACGATAGGCAGGCTGTCGTCGGCCGAGGAATTCAACAGGAAGGTTCAGAAGATACTCATAGGCTTGGGATTCAGCGAGATGATTTTCAACTATCTTTCCTCGAAAAAGGAATACATCGAAAACATGCTGGTATCAGGGGATGAGGCCGTTCAGATACAGAATGCGATGAACCTGAACTATAAAGTCGTCAGACCGTCCATCATACCTTCTCTTCTGAAAAGCGAGAGCCAGTCAGGGCAAGCCGCATATCCGCATAGGATATTCGAAACGGGCAAGGTATGCGTAAAGGATGAAAACGAAGTCACCGGAACCAGAACCGATGATAATGTCGGATTCATCGAATGCTCTTCGGGCGCGAATTTGAACAATTGCGTGTCCGTGCTCAACAGCTTCATGTATTATCTCGATCTCGAATACGAACTCAAGGAATGCGACGATCCGAGGTTCATAAAAGGACGTTGCGCGAAAGTCATCGTATTCGGCGAGCAGGCCGGAATCCTCG
>CAMOXM010000101.1:0-4479 GCA_946629155.1 uncultured Spirochaetaceae bacterium
GATTATTATTCCTTTTTGGCTTTCCTTTTCGCAATACAAGGTTGCTCGTATGACAACGTTTCCGCCCGATTCGCTTATGTCGTCGCAAATCACGCAGACAGCGTGCGGTATTTCCTCCATCAGATTCCGAAATGCTGCTTCGCGTATGATTTCCGAAATTCGAAATTCCACGGATGCTTCTGTGAAAGTTATCGGGTCATTGAATTCGTCGGCAGTGGAGCTTTCCGAATCCGATTTTCCATCAGGATCGATCTGCGCATCCTTGCCGTATTGGGATAGGGCTTTCAGAACATCATCGAGCCCTATGTCTTCTTTAGCGGAGCCTATGAAGATCCGATCTATGCCAGGCAACGTCTTTGATATGAAGCCTTTGGCTCTTTTTACGTCTTCATCGCCCAAAATATCGCTTTTGTTTATCAGGATCACTATCGGCTTGTTTGACGTTCTGGCATAGAATGCGACTTTTTCCTCCTCGGTTTTTATCTTGTCCTTGCCGTCGATCACATAAAGCAGGCAATCGCATTCCCTTATGGCGTTCAGGCTTTGCTTTCGCAGCAGCTTGTTGAATGAGGCATCGCTGTCATACAATCCCGGCGTGTCGAGGAATACGAAGCGCATGCCGGAATTCTCGTATATGCCTTTCACCATGGAAAGCGTGCTTTGCGGCACGGATGATACTATGCTGACCTTGTTTTCCGTTATCGTGTTGACGAATGTGCTTTTGCCCGACGAAGGCCGGCCGATTATCGCTACTGTGACTTGTTTCATGCTGATAACTATACTTCAAATGAGGAATTTTTTAAATTGATGCCGGAGGATGCTTTAATTGGCATGCAATGGAATAAACCGTCGATAAGTGCTATAATCGAAATGAAATGAGCATCGGAATCGGCATAAGCAAAAAAGATGGGATAGCAATCAACAGGAAAGCGTTGACGATTGAGCAGAATATAGCTCTTTCGAAGAAGCATTTCGTAGGAATGGTTTATACTGGTCTCAGGATGGAAGGCAGAAACATCACCTTCTCGAAGACTGAAGTGATACTCAAGGGCATTAATGTTTCCGATGTGAAAATCGATGACATTTGCGCCATCCTCGGGATGAAACGCGCCCTGCAGGAGTTTTTCAAGCATGTCCTGACGGATGAATTGAATTTGGATTTGCTGAAAAAATTCAATTATCACATCGCTCTTGATGAGGCTATTGAAAGCGGAGTTTTGCGCACAGGAAGAACCGGCATAAGCGGAACGGATTATGAGCCGCCGATGATAAGGGAAGACGAGGTTCTTGCAGAGCTTGCCGGAATTTTCGAAGGGAACGCTGCCGATGAGCTGAGCAGGGCTTTGGATCTTTTTCTGTATTTGATTCGCAAGCAGGTGTTTTGGGATGGCAACAAGAGGACAGCGCTTTTGGGTGCGAATTATCTTCTGACTCGAAGAGGCATGGGCGTTTTGGAAATAAAAGAAAAAGACGTTCTCTCATTTGCTGAGCTGCTGACTGACTTTTTCAATACGGGTGAAAAGCGTGCGATTAAGAATTTTCTTCGCACCAATCGCATTTGGACTATTGATTTCTATTGATTGGGTTGCGTGCGGTATGAAGAGGAATAGTCTTAACACTGTTCCGTTCTCAGTTTCCTCGGAACATCATGCCGTTTCGATCTTGCATTCGTCATAATTTATGCCGTATTCTTTGCACAGCTTTGAAACTTCTTCGTCGGTGAAACCTATGCAGTCGGCAAGATCTCTCGGATCGATCATCGTGGATTCTTCGAAATTATTGAGTTTTGATTGGGCTTTTTCCTTTATCATCGGAAGTATTCCGGTAAGATATGCCAAGGCCAGGCAAGGGGAGGAAGAAGCGCTTTTGAACATTTCGCTCAGGAATCTCAAATATCTGTCAAGAAGCTTTTGCGACGTATTCGCATCCAGCACCAGCAGATTGTATTCATCGATTATCACGACAAATCTGATACCGGTCTTTTTGAAGGCAAGCCTCATGCATACTGCAACGTTTTCGCATGTCGCGAAGTTCTCGTCCGCATACTCATCTCGGAATTCCTTCATGATAGTTTTTTTCCATCCTTTCTATGGAATCCTCTTCTGCTCCCAAGCAGAAATCTATCATATCGAGTTTGAGCACATCGTATTTGTTCAGATGCGAAGAACAGGATGGACCGCTTGAGATTTTCAATTCATTGAACAGCGCTGAGGAGTCGCATTTGCAGCAGGTAGTAGGCGGACAGCATGTTTCCAGCCATTGTCTTTCCGAAGCGACGAGGTCGCGATACGCATGCGAACTTCCTTTTCGTGCCGATCCGTTTGTCCATAATTGCAAGCATGCCGGTCTTATCCACGTATTTCCCGTCGTATGCATCCTCTCTGAAATTATCGTTCGTCGGATTCAGATATGTTCCCATTGCAGCAGTTTCCTTAAAGCAGCCTCGCTTGGCTATATATTACGTGAATCCATTCGCTTTTTTCAAGAACGGGCGACTGCCTTGGCTTTCCGCATTTGATTGCAAAGCGAAAAAGGATTATGCTGATATGAAGGTGTTTTATGAAAAGAATGGTGATGCTTTTGTCTTTTTCCTTGCTTTCGCTTTCGTGCGTCAGCAAGGTTTCCAATCGGGTTGTGATGAGGGTGCTCTTGGATGGCAATCCGACTACGGGGTATGGTTGGGTATTCAAGGGCAGCGACAACAACAGGGTGAAACTCGTGGCTTCGGAACATGCGGTCAGGTCAGGCAGCGAAGGGCTCGTAGGTGCGCCTGGGACATTCGTCTTTAGCTTCGAAGGAATCGAAAAGGGCGATGACAGGCTGCACTTCGAATATAGCAGGTCGTGGGAAAAAGCGGAGCCTGCGAGGAAACATACCGTCAATGTTTGGATTGACGATGATTTGAGGGTGTTGGAAAGGTAGCCTCTTTGCGCCGGTTTTTCATCTCGGAAATCCACGAGTCTTTTCAAACGGCAGGTTTTCAAAATTGCGCATCTGTGCTATAATCGCCAGTCTTATAGGAGAACTTATGGGTGAAGCAAGAGAAAAGAGTAGAAACAGCATGAAGCTGTCGAGGGCGTTGCTTTTCGGAATCGTTTCGGCCGCGCTTTTGTTTGTCGCAGCCGCGCTCTTCGTTTCGTGTTCGAAGAAAAAGGAGCAGGTTCGCGAGATCGTAGGGGAAGTTGATTTGGAGAAGGTGTCGCATAAGGTGAAGAATGACCTTGTGATTGCTACCGCGCAGGATATAAATCAGCTCAATCCGCTCCTGCAGAATGATCAGATAAATCAGAATTGCCTTGCGCTGACGCATACGGCGCTTTTATCTGCAAATCATGATACCATGGAGATAATTCCCATGCTCGCGCAGTCATGGAGATGGTTCGATCAAAAGCATTTGGAGCTTTCCTTGGACAGAAGAGCGAAGTTTTCCACAGGCGACCCTGTAACCGCGGATGATGTGGTGTTCACGCTTGAAAGGGCCATGAGTCACGATCCTTCGATCAGCTTGTGGAGCGGCGTGCTTTCGAATGTCGAGAAAGTCGAGGCTACGGGAAAATATACGGTGGTCATAACGCTTAGGAATGTGGATAACGATTTCCTTTACACTTTGAATGCCAGAGGACTTTCCGTTCAGAGCAGGAAGGCGTATGATGATCCGGACAACAAGGAGCCGTGGCTTATAGGCAGCGGCAGATATAAATTTAAGGAATGGAAACGCGGTGAGAGGGTTGTTTTCGAAAGAGTTGAGAATTATTGGGGCGACGAGCCCGGAGTTGCGGACCGCATAATCTTCAAGCCGATGTATGAGGCTTCGCAGAGGGCGATTGCTTTGCAGAACGGTGAAATAGACGTGTGCATCGATCCTGCTGCGGCTGACTTGCGCTTTTTGGAGGATGATGACAATCTGGTTGTATTCAAAAGAGACGGTTCTAGGCTTTTCTATATGGGATTCAACGTATCCAAGCCTCCTTTCGATGATGTCGTATTGAGAAGGGCGGTGTCTTGCGCCATAGATAGGAATTTCATTGTCATGTCATTGTTCGGAGGCAGGGCGAAATGGCAGACCACCGTTTTGAACAGGGGAAATTGGTCTTTCCTCGACAATGATGAGATAGACGGCTACAAGTTTGATGTGGAGAGGGCGAAGAAACTTCTTCAGGAATCCGCGTATCCCGATGGCGTTACTGCAGATATGTATATTTCATCATCGGATCCGTATAGGAGCGTTGCTCAAATAATCCAGGACAATTTGAGGAAAATAGGTGTTGATATTAAGATAAAGGTTTTTGATGATGCTACGCTCAAGGCGGAGTGCGCGGCGGGAAATGCGCAGTGCTTCCTGTGGAGATGGAATGTGATGGGCAGGATTGACGAGTGCTTCCGCGATATCTTCTATACCGATGCTCCGGCTAATTACCATCATCTTTCGGATCCTGAAGTGGATAGGCTCACGGATATCGTTTTCCCTACCGAAGGCCA
>CAMOXM010000102.1:0-4478 GCA_946629155.1 uncultured Spirochaetaceae bacterium
CCTGCCATAAAGCTCAGTCTTCCCTTCGCAATCCATATCGAATATCTCGAGTAATTCCTGAGCATCGTATATTAGAAGGCCCTTGCTGTCGAGATTGGATACTATGAGCTTGCACATCTCCATTTCTTCCGGCTTCAAATCCAAATAAGCAAGCTCCTTGATGAAATGCTGCTTCAAATCGTCTTCCTTCGCAGGAACCGAGCTCAGATACTCCTCGTATCTGTCGCTTGCCTCTTGAGCGCTTTTGCTGACATACCTGACATCCCTCAGCGGGTTTTTCCTTCTTTTGAGTATCATCAGCGGATTCTGTTCGGCGTGTTCCTCGATTATGCGGACAAGATCCTGCATGGAAGCGGTGAGTATGCTCAACGATTGGACTTGAAGAGCCGATAGAACCTGTTTTTGCTGCAAATATAGATTTGGCATCAGACAACCCTATTGCTTATATTCCTCATAGTCCTTTCCGAAATACGTCCTGACAGCGACTTCATTGGACAAAAGCTCATCCTTCGTCCCGCTCACCAGAATGGATCCATTATTGATTATATGCGCATATTTCGTTACCGCAAGGGCGTCGCGAACGTTATGATCGGTTATCAAAACGCCTATGCCGAGCGATGACAAATACCTTATCATGTCCTTTATCTCGCTGACGGCTATCGGGTCTATTCCTGCGAAAGGCTCGTCAAGCAAAAGGAATTTCGGCTTGGAAGCAAGGCATCTGGCTATCTCGGTCCTTCTTCTTTCGCCTCCGGACAGCGTAAGCCCGAATTGCCTCCTGAGTTTCGTAAGCCCGAATTCGCCGAGAAGCCGTTCGAGCTCGTCCTGCCTGTCGGCTCTGGTAAGATCCTTGCGAACTTCGAGAATCAGCATTATATTCTGCTCGACCGTCAGTTTTCTGAAAATCGAAGGCTCCTGAGGAAGATACGCCAAACCCCTTTTCGACCTCTTGAACATCGGCAATGTGGTTATGGCTTCGCCGTTTATGGTGATATTGCCCCCATTCGCCTTGATAAACCCGACGATCATATAGAACGTAGTGGTTTTGCCAGCGCCGTTCGGTCCTAGCAGACCGACTATATCCCCCCCGCGCATTTCAAACGAAAGCCCCTTGACCACTTGTCGCCTCCCGTAGAATTTGACAAGATTCTCAACTCGAAGGATATTAGTGTTCTTATCATCGTCATCCATTCTGAAATCCGCCGATCATGCTTCCCAAAATTTTTCCAAAAACCTCCGAAAAACGCTATCCGAGAAGTTTATCTGGTTTTGCGAATATTCTTCGCCCAGCCTTCTGCGGCCTTTTCGTCATTGGGATCTAGTCTGATTCCCTCGACTATATCCAGTCCCGGGTATTCGCTCCTGAGCTCCTCCATGCTGTTCTTTATAAGGCTGCTTCCGGATGTGCAGAACAGATAGATTCTCTTCGACCACAAATCGTATTCGTCAAGAAGCGACCGGATGATCTTCGGAGCCCTATCGCCCCATATCGGATAACCCAGAACGATGATGTCGCTTCCGAGGATTTCGCTCAGATCATTCGAAATTCCAGGTCTGGCATTACGATCCTTGTATTCGATCGAAAACCTGCTGGTAGGATTGTTGTAATCCAAATCCGCATCGGAATAAGCCTTAGACGGCAATATTTCAAAAATCCTAGCGCCCAACGCCACAGCCAAATTACCTGCGGCCTTTCTGGTATTCCCCGTCGCGGAGAAATATACGATTGCGATTCTGGCCTCCGTGCTTGCGACATCATCATTGTGCGATTGCGCCGCAGCCGATGCGGAACCGCCGTTCCGACTGCCATCCTTCTTGTCGCACGAAACGAAAGCAAAAAGCAATATGACGAAAACGAAAGCGGATGCGACCGCAATTCTCCTAATAGCATCAACACTCATCAGCATCACTTCCAAAAAACTCTTTGAGAAATTTTACACCATGTGCGTTAATTTAACAAGAGAAGTCGCTTCAAGTTGCCTCAACCAGCCGTTGCAAAGCCTATCGTCCTTGACCTCACAAATCGAATTCGATGCCTATGGAGGGTATATCGGCATATTCGGTAAACACGAGCCCGAACGTCTCCCAAAAATCCTCGTCGCTATCCGATGACGAATATGGCCTTCTTATGAGAAGCGGGAATGAAATTCCGACGGAGATCCTGATATTATCGGCGGCATAAAACATCGCGGACAAATCGAGCCTCGACGAAAACCATTTGAATGAAGTCATATAATTGACCGAAAACAAAAAGCTGAAAAAAGAACTGACCTGAAGCCTGTCGGCGACGCCTATCCTGAAATACCAGCCCTCTCCGAGCATATCCCTGACGCCTGCGCCAACGCCCATTTTCAGCCCAAGATAATTCTTCGTGCGATTCTCATTGCGTCGCCGATATGGATTGTCATAGGGGAAAAAGTAATTCGAGAACGGCTGCTCGCCTCCGCTTTGAATGCCGTTCCCGCCTGGCAAGCCGAACTCGCTTGGCAGCACCGATTCGCCTATCAGTCCCGATTCGTCCGACGAGCTGTCGGTCTCATCGTCCTTAACGGAAAACAGCAAATGGTAATCCACCGAAAGACAAGCCGAAAGCGGATGCAAATCCACGTATATGGAATGATTGGGCATAATTTCGGCAAATGCCGATGCAGCGACCGAGAGCAGGAGCATAATCGAAAGAACAACCTTTTTCATGTCAAAACCATTATACCCAGCGAATCGTAAAGGAGCAAGACACCTAACGAAAGCGCCCTTCATATATTACCGGGGAATACGAACTCCAGATTCTCTTTTGCAACAGCCACCAGATCCAATATCGCCGCAACTGAAGTAGGATTCCTATCGGTAAGCTTGAAAGCAGGGAAGAACCTTGTGATATGCAATGGGATTTTCTTCTTATATTGCTTTTCCAAACTCGAAACCCAATGCGACAACTCGCGCATCTCATCCTCGCTATCGTTTTCACCGGGTATGACCAATGTGGTCAATTCGACATGGCAGGACTGGACGGCTCCTTCGATGAAATCCTTCGTCATCCGGAAATCTCCGTCGATCAAACCCTTATAGAACCTGTCGGTAAAAGCCTTGAGATCGATATTCATAGCATCGACAAATGGAGCAATGCGCTCAAGCACCTCGCAAGTAGCGGTTCCGTTCGTCACGAGCACATTCTCCATGCCGGCCTTCTTGGATAATTCCGAAACATCACGGACGAACTCATAGCCTATGAGGGGTTCATTATATGTGAAGGCTATTCCTATGTTGCCGAACTCGCGAAACGTCATCGCGGTTTTCACCAAATCGTCCGGAGAATGGTATTCGGCCTTGCTTGCATATTCGAACGCTTGCTTTGACCACGAAATGCTGCTGTTCTGACAAAAAGGGCAGCGCAAATTGCAGCCGTAAGAGCCGACTGACAAGACTTTCCTGCCCGGACGGAACATTCCAAGCGGTTTCTTTTCGACCGGATCGAGCGCAATGGAAGTCAGCTTCCCGTAATTGCCTGCGATTATTCGCCCATCCCTGCAAGCACGAGCCCCGCAAAAGCCAGTCGCCCCCTCTTCGATCGTGCAATGCCTGAAGCATACGTCGCATATCGGCATACGAGCATCCTAATAATGACGCACGACCTCGAAGCGAAACAAATCGACTTCGTCGCCGGCGGAAATCCCGCCCTTTCGCTTTGCAATCTCAATCTGCTGGCGAACCGTATCAACGCCGTCGAGGTCAGGGAGCAAAAGCCCCCTTTTGGATCCGCTCTGAACGATAACGCCGTATTTCCTCGCATCGAGTTCCGCTTCGGACCCTATTCGTTCGGCTTCTCCCAAAACATCGACGCTGATGTCTAGATAGCTCAGCTCATCCTCCTTCACGGGTTCGAAACGCGGATCTTCGGAAACTGCGCTCACAGCGTTTCGGATTATCTCCAAGGCTATGTTTTCGCAAACAGGGGATATTGTTCCTATGCAGCCGCGCAACTCTCCGAACTTGTGAATCGAAACGAATGCGCCCGCCCTTGCATTCAAGAGCTCGTTCGGAACCCAATCCGGCAACGGCATGACATGGCCGTTTCTCACAAAAAATTCCGCCGAAGCCCTTGCAAGCCTCGCATAAGCATCCGACACTTGCTTTTTCCGCTCTATATCCTCTTTCGCATGCTTGAGCCTCATTGCAAGAAAATGCCTCGATTCATCGTCACCCTTGGGCAGAAAAGAGCATATTCCGTATCCGACACCGGTCACGTCCTCATGCGAATATTGCCTCGCCTCCACCGCTTTGCCGTCGAGCGCGCCAGCCATTATCACGAAAGACCTGTGACCGCATTCCGCCGCTTTTTCGCAAAGCTTCTCGTCGAAATCGAAAAGCTCGCCGAAACGGGCTTCGGAGCATACATCCATGATCCTCGAATCATATATAGGGCCCTCTTCTGCAAAACCATAAGGTCCGTAATCCTGAAGCTTATGGGACAAGTCCCCGCT
>CAMOXM010000103.1:0-4282 GCA_946629155.1 uncultured Spirochaetaceae bacterium
GCCCCTTGATGACCTTATTGTAAAGAACAGGCACGCCGAGAAAAACGGTGACTTTCCCTTCCTTCACATCGTAGAATATCTGCTTAGAAATCATTTTCTTTCCAAGGACGATCTTGCACCCTTGCTCGAGCGGGACGATGAATGCGGCAACCATGGCATAAGCATGATGAATCGGCAGAATCGCATAAAACACATCTTCCCTGCGTATTATTATATTCCCCTGCCCATAATATCCATCGCAAATCAGATTCCTATGCGTCAGCATGACGCCTTTAGGGCTTCCTGTCGTTCCCGACGTGAACAAAATCGCAGCCAAGTCATTCTCGTCCCTGCGGAAAAGCTCGGATTTGAAGTCTTCATCGCTCTTTTCCAAAACAACATCTTTAGCCCAATCGACGACATATTGCAAACTTTCACCCGCCAAAGGCTTATCCAACGCTATGAGGTCTATCATGTCCATGCCGTCGAAAAAACATTTCTTTCTATTATCGATGAACGCGATCCTCGCATCTGCAAACTCGACAAGGTTTCTCACTTCGTTCTCATGAAGCGTATTGTCGAGAGGAATCACAATATTTCCGGAATATTGAATCGCCATGTAGCAAATGATCCATTCCGGCGAATTCACTCCGCTAATCACTATCTTGGAATCCGATCCGGGAATCAAAGCCTTGATCTTGGACGAAATCCTGCGAACCAAATCAAGAGTTTCGTTGTATGTGAATGAAATATGCTCCGGTACGAAGGTTTCAAGAAAAACCTTATCCGGACACTCATGACAGACCATTTCAAGAAGCTGCGATGTCGTTGGCCACTCTCCTGCGTAGTACTCACCGCGATATTTCTGTATCCATGCATCCGATCTGTCGTTTCTAATTGGTTTGTTGTATTTGCTCATGCTTTCCTATTATAATTTTAAGAACAATTTTTTCAAATATTGAAAACTTCATAATGTTGTTTTGAAAACTATATAGAAAAAGCAAAGAACGAATTCTCAAAGCTTAATCTCGCCTGAGGAAATCTTCTCATAGGCTTCCTTTGCACAGGCTTTTTGCGCTTTTCTGATGCTGGACGATGTATTCCTGCAAATCATCTTTCCGCATATCTTCAAAGTCACTTCGAACACATCCGAAGACTGCTTGCCGGAACAATCTATCTGCCTGCATTCATAATCGGGAAGCTTGTGCGTCTTCTTTTGAACATATTCCTGAAGAAGCGATTTGTAGTCCATATCGTCCGAATCCTCGAACACATCCGAACTATTGACAAGATAGTCGATCATTCTCATAACGACCGAAAATGCGGAATCATATCCGCCATCCAGAAAAACGCCAGCGATGAGCGCTTCCACGCAATCGGCAAGAATAGATCGGGGGATCCGACCTGTTCTGGCAAGTTCGACCTTCAGCGAACCGCCGATCCCCATGCACTTCTGGACTCCGTATTCCTCGGCCACCTTGTATAAGCTGTTTTCGCTGACAAGAACAGAACGCAATCTGCTTAGCTTGCCTTCGTTCTGCGGATAATTATTGTAAAGATATTGGGCGGAAACAAAAGAGAGGATGCTGTCACCTAAGAACTCCATCCTCTCATTGGACTGCGAACCTGCCGACTCATTCGTAAACGACGAATGCGTCAATGCGTTCGCAAGCAAATCTGTATTTACGAACCTATGGCCCAGACGGCTTTGCAAACTCGAAAGTCTTTCCTGGTTCGCACCGCTGTCCGCACTTGCCATCAGCCGATCTTTTGCGAAATGTAAGCAACGATGTCGCCTATCGTAGCGAATGTCGCCGCATCCTCATCCGGAACCTGTATCTGCAACTCGCTTTCTATGTCATAGATGATCTCAAACGAATCCAGACTATCCACGTTGAGATCCTCTCTCAATTTGGAATCCATAGTAAGCTTCTCGGGCTCCTTGTATTGCGTATGATCGACCAATATGGTCTTAACTTTGTCAAATATCTCTTCCTTAGTCATATTCCGCATATCTCCTATCTACCGGTTTCAACTACGCCTACGCCCTTGTAGAAACCGCAAACAGGGCACACTTTATGCGGCGCAATCAAGTTTCCGCAATTCTCGCACTTCGACAATGCCGGAGCAGCAAGTTTCATATTGGCAGCCTTGCGGGAAGCTGCTCGTGACTTGGATGTCTTATGTTTTGGTGTTGCCATTTCAATTACTCCTGTTCGAACATAGCATTTTATTTTACTAAAAAATCAATATTAATCAAGAAATCTCCTGAAAAACCTCTCCGACAGCATCACTTCAGATACTCGGGTATCTCTCCTCGCGAATTGAAAATCCTGCGCTGTTGGGTGTTCAGGATTTTCTTGCACATCCTCACGGACTTCGGCGTCACCTCGACATATTCGTCATCGGCGATGAATTGAACCGCCTGCTCGAGCGTCAAGGGAACCACAGGAACCAGCGAAACGGCTTCGTCCTTTCCGGATGCCCTGAGGTTGGTCAGCTTCTTGGTCTTAGTCGGATTGATCATCAAATCGCCTTCCTTGTTATGCTCTCCGACGATCATGCCTTCGTAAAGCTCATCGCCGGGGACGATGAACATGCGTCCGCGATCCTCAAGCTCCCAAATGCCGTAGGCCACGGCTTTTCCGCGCCTGTCGCAAACCAGCGAGCCGGACGCCCTCGTCCTGACATCGCCCTTGTATTCCTCATAGCCTTTAAGACTGCTGTTCATTATCCCCGTGCCTTTGGTCGAAGTCAGAAAATCGTCTCTGAAACCTATAAGGGTTCGAGACGGTATGTCGCATACTATCTTGACTCTGTCGGACGGAAGATACTTCATGTCGCTCACCGTTCCCTTGCGAAGGCCGATTTTCTCCATGACGGTTCCTTGATATTCGGAAGGAACATCGAATATGACCTCCTCTATCGGCTCAAGCTTCTCGCCAGCAGGTCCGATCTTGAAAATCACTTTCGGGCGCCCTACGCACAATTCGAAACCTTCGCGACGCATGCTTTCGATCAAAATGCAGATCTGGAATTCGCCCCTCCCTTTGACCGTAAAAGTGTCGTCGGGATTATTTTCGAATCTTATGGAAATGTTCTTCAGCGTTTCGCGCACAAGCCTGTCATGTATTTTCGCACTCGTGCCGATGCTGCCTTCCGTAAGGGCGAGGGGAGTGTGGTTCTGGCAAAACACCATCTCCACCGTTGGCTCCGCCACTTTAACCCTTTCCAACGCCTTCGCATTAGATTTAGTGCAGATCGTATCTCCGATTTCGACGTTTTCGATTCCCGACAAGACTATTATGTCTCCGGGATTCACGATCAGCGTCTCCTTGAACGACGGACCGTCATAGGTCTGAAGCTTAGTGATTCTCAAAGGCGCAGGATTGCCATCGATTCCGATGCATACGAGACTGTCGTTCACATGCGCCGTTCCGTTCATGACCCTGCCGATCGCCAGTCTGCCGAGAAAGTCGGAGTAGGAAAGGTCGCAAACGAGCATTCCGAACGGCTCTGCGTCATCATAGGACGGAGCGGGAATATTCTCCAAGATGGAATCGAGAAGTATTGACACCGATTCCGTGGCCGCATCAGGAGACGTTCCGCATTTGCCGTCTCTGCCAACTGCGAAGAAAACGGGACAATTCAGCATGTTCTCATCGCCGGACAAATCTATGAGCAGCTCATATACGTCATCCAAGACCTCCATGGGTCTCGCATCCTTACGGTCGATCTTATTGATGACGATTATCGGTTTGAGACCTTTTGCCAGCGCCTTTTCAAGTACGAATCTCGTCTGAGGCAGCGGTCCTTCAGCGGCATCGCATAGAAGCACTACTCCATCGACCATGGCTAAAGCCCGTTCGACCTCACCTCCGAAATCGGCATGCCCCGGCGTGTCCAGAATATTGATCTTGACGCCTTTGTATTCGATCGCGCAGTTCTTAGCGCTTATCGTAATGCCCCTCTCCCTTTCAAGCACGCCGCTATCCATGACGCGCGTCATGTTTTCGCTCTTTTTGAGCTGAACCCCCGCCTCTTTGAACAATGCATCCACAAGGGTCGTCTTGCCATGATCGACATGAGCGATAATGGCTATGTTCCTTATCTTGTCGTTTGTTATTATCATACGAAAGCTGCAATGATGCGCGCCGAAGCAATCAGCCTTTTCCGGAAAGGCCCACGCAATCCTTTATTATATCGCAAACCTCTTTAGGGGTCTTGTGCGTCGAATTTATGAACACAGCGCCTTCGACCATTTTCAAGGCGCCGAACGGCTTTGAGTAATCCTCCACGTCCC
>CAMOXM010000104.1:0-4277 GCA_946629155.1 uncultured Spirochaetaceae bacterium
GATTGGGATCTATTTTGGCGGAAGCCTTCTTTTTTCTTTCGAGAGCCTTGTCACGAGCTTCGATCGTCTCTGAAAGCTCCTTTTCCAAGGCATCCAGCTCTTCTTCGATTCTTCCTTCCATCTCGGAAATCTCATCTTCCATTTCCTTGACCTTGCTCCGAATGGTCTCTTTTTTCTTTTCAAGGGCGTTCATGGCGAGCCTTATCTTATGCTCATCCTTCTTTGCGGACTCGGCTATCGCGTTCTCGCTATCGAACTCGCGCTGCGTGGAAACGCGCTCGAGCTTCTCCTCCGCCTCCTCCCTGCGCCTGATGACCTCATCCAGTTTCGTCTTGCTGTCCTTTATGCGTTCATCGACCATTTTCAGCTGCTCGATTCCGGTAAGCAGATGACTCTTCTTGGATTTGAGAGCATTCCTCTTGGACTCTATTTGCACAGGAATCTCCTGCGCTCTCGTTTCCAAAGACCAGCAATCGAACAAAACCTGCTGCAACTTGCTTAAAAGCACGCCGCTCGCACCCAAACCGCTCGTCTTGATTTTCGGCATTGCCGCCTTGCCAGGCGTCTTTTCGCCATCATTCGCTTTCGTAACAGCCATAGTCTCATCTCCCCTTGAACTTATTCAGCTCATCCTGATTCTTATAAAGCATCTTTATCTCGTCGAATTCCTTAAGCTTGGACAAGGCCTTCGCCTCTATCTGCCTTATTCTTTCTCTCGTAACATGAAATTTCAAGCCGACCTCCTCAAGAGTGAGCTGGTATCCGTCCTCAAGCCCGAACCTCAGCCTCACGACCTTGGCTTCCCTTTCCTGAAGCTTGTCGAGATTCTTGTTGAGAATGCTTTTGAGAAGATTGCATGTCGTCTGATCCTGCGGGTTTATGGCATTCGGATCCTCGAGAAAATCGGAAAGCTGCGAATCATCCTCTTCGCCGATAGGCGAATCGAGCGATGTAGGCTCTTTCGCCACGGCCTTGACCTGACGCACCTTCTGCTCCGTCCAGCCTTTCCCTCCCGCCTGCTTGTTCAGCCGTTCCGCAACCTCGGCATCCGTAACCTCCCTGCCAAGCTCATAGACAAGGTTCTTCGTCTCCTTGTTCACCTTGTTGACCTGTTCGGTCATGTGAACCGGAACGCGTATGGTCTTGGAATGGTCGCTGATGCCTCTCGAAATCGATTGCCTTATCCACCAAGTGGCATAAGTGGAGAACTTGAATCCCCTGTTGTAATCGAATTTCTCCACGGCTTTTATCAAACCGATATTGCCTTCCTGCACCAAGTCGAAAAACGGCAGACCCCTATTATTATTCTTTTTTGCAATGGAAATTACAAGTCTGAGGTTGCTCTGGATAAGCTTCTCCTTAGCGCTTATGAAAGACTTGCGGCTCTTCACGATTTCATTCCACTTGTCCTTTATGCTGTCGCAGCTTTCCCCGAATTGGAATTGAATGAAATCCAAACGCTCCTCGTTCTGGTATATCTTGCGTATCAGATTCTTTATCTCATCATAACTCAGATAAAGCTTGTCCTCGTATTCCTTGCGCTTGCTAGGCGTCGAAATCTCCTTGGATATCTCCCTGAGCCGCTTGTTATGCGCCCTCTTCTTTATCTTCGTCTTATCCGAGCTTATTCCGATGGAGCTAAGACATGCGATGGTGTCGTCATAGAGGTCGTTTATCTCCTTATACGACTTCTCGAACGTATCTATTATCTGGAGCTCGTCTTCGACCTGTATCTTGATCGGCAGGAATTTTTTAAGAAGATCATCCCTTCTCCTGATGAAATCCTCGTTCTTGAAAAAGTTCTCCTTGTCAGCCTGATATAGCTCGTTCTTTTTGGAAATGAACTCGTTTATTTCCTTCTTGGGAATCTTCTTGGAGCTCTTGCTATCGCTGAAATAGGCGTTATACAGGCGTTTCTGCGTCTTGACGTATTCGACATCGGCATCGTTTTCCTTATCCATGCCTTTGCTGTAGTTATCGATATATTCCTTGAACTGCGTTATGAGTATCCCGCTCGATTTGATTATGGAGATTATCTTGTCAAGGCTCTCCTCCATATCCCTGGAAAGCCTCTGCTCGTCTTCCTTTTTAAGCAGCGGATAATTTCTCAAATTGCTTATATAGACTTTGCTCGGATCCGAATTCGGCGAATCCGAGCGCTTCTCCTTGGATGACAGAAGCTTCAGCTCCTCGATTATGTCCTCGTCGCTTTGCTCCATATCGTCCAAGTCCTCCTGTTCTACGAGGCGCAGATCCTCGGCGCTCGGCTCATGTATGTCGCTCGAATCCGAAAAGTTGGAATAAAGCTTGACCTTAATCCCTTTCTTCGCCAGACAGGCGATTATGTCCTCCTCCGCCTGAGGATTGTCATCCTTCATGTCCTGAGTGATAAGCGGACTCAAATCGCTATACATGACTTCGCCGGAACCATCCACCAGCTTCATAAGCTTCTCAACGACAGCCTTCTCGTTCTTTTTCAATTCGACCCCTCCCGTTCAAGCAAAACAAACACCCATCCATTCGCCGCAAGCATCCGCGCATCCGCTCGCCTGCGCTTTCAGCGCGCAAGCTTGCCATCCGATTCCTCGGCAATGCTTTTGTTGAGCATGCTGAGCGCGGTAAGCATCCTATTCTTCTCAAGCAGCACCGAATCGGCCTCGTCTATCCTGCTCAACGCAGAAAGGTTTCGGCTTTCATCCTTGATCCTGCTTCTGACTATCCTTTTCACAGCGCTGTCTATCATCTCGGAAATCCTCGCATCATCATATCTCCTATACATAGAAGCGTATTTGCCTATTATTTCGGACAAATACCTCCTATCCTCCTCATTGGAGATCGAAGATATGAAAGCATCATCCTCCGCAGCAAGACAATCGCTATCCGCAAGGATGCGGAAAATAATCCTGCTGTTCGGATTCTTCAGGTCAGAACTGCGGACGAAAGACACGGCCTCGTCCTTGAAGCGATCCCTCCTGACAGCGAGCATTTTCATAAGATCCGTTTCGAACAGCGGCTTTTCACCGGCAATCCCCATCGTCCTGCTGTCATGCGGTTCGATCTTGCGTTCCGGCAGGAAACCAGGCGCTTCGGGGCGTTCGGACGGATTCAATCGCATCTGACCCGACATCGAGGAAAGCTTTTCGGCAACCATCTTCTCAGGCAACGACAGCTTCGCCGCCAAAAACCTCGAAAGCTCATATTGCTCCACAGGTCCCAGCAGGCTATGAAACTTCCAGAAGTCGCCTATGACGTCGCTTTTGAAGGAAATCGAACCTGTATCTCTTGCCGAAGAGAAGCAATCGAAAAGGAAATCCTCGGCATTCACCGCCTTATCTTCGACCGCCGCCCTAACGGCTGCAACGCCGCGCTCTCCGGTTTCAATTGCCTCCGAAGCGTCCTTGAAGCCTTTCAGCTTGGCCACAACACACCTGACGCCTCGTTCATAAGCGCAATAGATGACATTCAGCGTGTTTTTCCGACCCGCATCGTCCGAATCGTAAAAAACCGCCATCCTGTTCGAATACCTGCTCACAAGTTCCATGTGCGCAGGAGTGAATGCTGTTCCGCAAGCCGCCACGGCATTGTCTATTCCGATCGAGTGAAGCGAAACCACGTCGAAATTCCCCTCGACCAGCACGCAAGGGTTCTTCTTCCTCAAAGAACCAATCGCCTGATACATTCCATACAGCACCTCGCCTTTCTTGAACAAACCAGTGCCGGATGAATTTATGTATTTCGGGATGTCGTCATTATTGTTCATCCGACGTGCAGAAAATGCAATGGGCCTGCCATGCAAATCCAGCACGGGAAAAACAATCCTATCTACGAAATACGAACGCTTGCTTTCCGCCGAAAACAATCCCGCACTGTAAATGACCTCGTCCGAAAACCCTCTCTTCCGCAGGAAATCCGACACGAAGGAGATGTCAGGAGGCGCATACCCTATCATAAATTTCCGGCGCATATCCTCGTGCACGCCCCTTTTCTCAAGATAGGAAAGAGCCCTTTCGGCATACGGATTGTTTTCAGTAAGCTGATACATGAATTCCGCCGTCAGAACAGTGTGGAGATCGTAAAGCTGCTCGCGCAAGCTCCGCTCCTTCCTGTCCTCGTCCGTTTCCGTCCTGAGCGCTACATTGCACTCGCCCGCAAGCCTCTCAAGCGCCTGATAGAACGTCAAATGCTCGTACAGCATGAGGAAATCGAATATGTTTCCGCTGGTCTGACAACCGAAGCAATAGAACGTGCCCCTCTCGTCGTTCAAAACCATCGACGGG
>CAMOXM010000105.1:0-4269 GCA_946629155.1 uncultured Spirochaetaceae bacterium
GTTCGTTCACTAAAGGCGTATTTGAACAGCATTTCGGAGCTCGAAAAATCCAAGGTCGCAAACATCGCTTATGACGTTGTCAATATCGATCCTGCGCTTTCGCTTTCCTATGATATGCCGAGGGTGAAAGTATATTCTCCCGATACGGGCTTGTTGGTTTCTCATATCTCCTTTTATTCCAAATTCGAGGAGAATTTGCCCTACAAATCATTGATTTTGGACAAGATGTCCATAAACGAAGGCTTTTTATTCGAAAACGTCATAGCCCAGGAGTTGCGATGTTCGGGCTATGCCTTGAAATGCAATACTTTCTACAAGGACAACTCGAAAAACAGACGAGAGATTGATTTCGTGATTGCAAAGGGGAAGAAGATTTATCCGGTAGAAGTGAAATCATCATCATACAGAACGCATACGAGCATCGACGAGTTTTGCGACAGGCATAGGCGCCACATAGGCGGAAGCTACATAATTTATTCCAAAGATCTTCGGCTCGAGGATGTTGATTGGAAGTATGTGCGGACGTACCTGCCGCTTTACATGGCCTTTTGCTTATAGAGGACATGTTCGCTGCGACAAGCGTTGCATTTGACTTGACAAATCGCCTTCTTTACTATGATAATTGATAATTTAAAGAATACAAGAGGATAAAGGTTTTTACGACATGATCATATCTGAAAAGACGAAGGTTTTTTTGAAATACTTTCTGATCGTCCTCGCTGTGATTGCGTTGGATCAGATTACAAAAGGGCTGATAATCCGGAAATTGCCTGTTTGGACCGAAGGCCCGACGCTTATCGGAAAGGATTTCCTGAGATTGATACATATAAGGAACAAAGCGGCTGGATTCGGGATAGGCAGCAATTTGGGCGGATTCGCCAGGGCTGTTTTCATATATCTGATACCATGTGCGCTAATGGGGTATTTGATGTATTTGCTTTATAACGGCGAGAGTGCCGGAACAGCGTCGAAATTGGCGAAATTGTCGTTTTGCCTGATAATCGGCGGCGGAATCGGAAACCTCATAGACAGGATTTTCCGACCGCAGGGCGTGGTTGATTTCATAGATGTCAAGTTCTACGGCATATTCGGATGGGAACGTTGGCCGGCATTCAACATGGCCGATAGCTGCGTTGTCGTGGGAGCCGCATTGCTTGTTGTCTCCACACTGTTCTTCAACAAGAAAAAAACGAAGGAGAACAAAAACCGAGACAATTAAAACGCCCCTTGAAAAAATACGAAATCGTTGTATAATTGCAAGGACAATGGGGCGGATGATTGCTGGCGCATTGTCGCTTTTCCTTTTTGCGGTTTCGTGCGTTTCCACAAGATATGAAGTCGATTATTCCAAATCAACATCGGTGTCTTTTGATGCGGATTTGGCTAAAGGGCATATCTGGGAATGCATTATAGAAGGGGAAAACAGGGAGCGTGCCGAGCTTATAGCAGCGGATTATCTGAACATAGGCGAAGGTGCGGATGTGACAGGGAAATACGTTTTCCATATCGTTCCGCTTAAGGAAGGCGCGGTTTCGATTCGATATGTCTGCAGGAACTTTTTGAAAAATGAGATCCTGAAGGACGTGACGGTCGGTTATGCGGCGGTGGAGCGATTCGGAAGGCTCGTGCTGGAGGAGATGTGATGCATAGGTTCCGAATGAGTTCGGAATCTAGGGGATTATACTATGAGGAATCTGATCTTAGGCGGATATTCGTGCATATCGGACATCAAGGATGCCAGCCGGCTGACGGCGTTTGCGGATAACTGTCTGGCGCCTCTGCTGCAATATCTCTATAAGAACGCTCATTTCGAATTCACATTGTATATATCAGGCGAGGAAATGGATTGGATAGATGCCAATCGCCCTGCCATGCAGAAACTCATATCGAGATTGATAAAGAGGAAGTCCGTTTCGCTTCTCATATCTTCGAGGAATCACAGCTTCATGCCCATATCCACTTCGCAGGATATAGCCGATCAAGTGGAGCGGATGAGGGTTCAGACAAGGAAATACTATAAGAGCAAATGCCGCGGTTTCTTTGCTTTCGCTGGCTTTTGGTCGCCAGAGCTGATTGCAAAGCTTATTAAAAGCGATGTTGCTTATTCCGTTGTTCCGACATTCGTCAAGGACGGTTTCCCCGCAGGTCCGTTTTTCATGAGCGAGCATGGCAAAAGATTCGTGATATACCCTTCGGACTTCTATCTTGCGGATAAAGTCAGGGAATATTGCGAAAACCTCTCTGATTTCGACAGGCTGAAATCCGACACGGAGAGATTCGCGGCAAGATCCGATAAGGACAAGAACGTTTCGTTCTTTTTGGATTTCGATTCCATCATGTCCGCGGGGAAGAGCCCGTTTTTCATCATTGACATGATTTTCAACGCATTCAGGGATAGCGGCTTCAGATTTTCGAATACGGATGATGACATTTCGTTCAAGAAAATGGATTATCTTTGCAGCGGATCGTATTTGTTCGGAAACGATTTTTTGGGAAGGCTGTTCAAGACGGATGATACTTTCGATAAGATTGCCATGATCAGCTATGCCTCTTCGCTTTGCGCCGATAAGATGATTGCGAAAAAGGATAGGGAGACGCTGAAATCGCTGTCTATGCCTTTGTCGTATGGCGGACAATTCGTTAAGGGATACGATGCGCCTGAGAGGTATAGGGAAGTGGTTTTAGAGTTCTTATCCGGACTCAATTCAAGCAATATAAGGATTCCTGAGATTCTCGAATTGGATTTCATGGGATTGATGGTGATAAGAAAGAAAGGGTATTTGGCATTCCTCGATATCGATCAGGGGTGTGTGAGAAGGGTTCTTAGCGCTAAGAATGCGCATGATATATGCTTTGCCGCACCGTCATTCAGGGATGTGGTGCAGGATAGCAGAAAAGGACGCAGTCTAGCCAAATACGGAAGCTATCGTTTGAGCGAAGTGTCGGACGGCAGAATCACACTCGTCTATCAGAACGATTCGCTGGATTATAGCGTCAAAAAGACGTTTTCATTTTCCGAAGGCAATCTGTCCTGCGATGTGACGCTGACCAACATCGCCATGAGATCCATTTCGTTTTCATTTGCGCAATTTTTCTATTTCGGAAATGGTTTCGATGTCAAGGCGGAGGGCAAGCAGTCCGGTGATTTCGCTTTGCCTCTGTCAAGCGCTCAGCCATCGGGATTCCTCGATTCAGATAGCTTTTCCAAGACGCGCCAGAACGATTGCCTTTCAGCGCTTGATCCCTCCGGAATGTATATGCCGTACTATGATGTTTCGCTGTCTTCGGACGAAGTTGTCGATTTCAGATACTCCGTAAACGTTCCGCGTTTTTTTGCCAAAGAAAAAAAAACGGCGGAAGCAATAGCTAACGAGAATTGAAATGAACGATGGGTTTTTCAAGTCGGCTAAGAGCGTCCTTGCTTACGATGGCAAAGCGGCAATCGTCAAAGTTTCAGGCTCGAAAGGATCCACCCCCGGCAAGAAAGGCCATGTCATGCTTATCCGCGAAAACGGCATGACCATAGGAACCGTAGGCGGAGGCAGGCTAGAAGTCCATTGCGTTGAAGCCGGCAAGAAAGTCATTGCTGAAAGAAAAGGGTTCAAGGAGGCATTGAAGCTCGATGTCAAGGGCGAGTTCGATTTGGAGATGGCTTGTTCGGGCGAAATAGAACTTGAATATGAATTCTTTGAGAATTCCAAAGGTGATGTCGAAAAGCTCAAGGTTTTCGTCGGCGCGGACTTGCCCTCTCCGCGTCTTATCATAATCGGAGCAGGTCATGTCTCCCAATCCCTCGGACCTATTATGAAAGCGGCAGGGTTCGAGATAGCGATTGCAGATGATAGGCCCGAATTCGCAAATCACGAAGTTCATCCGGAGGCAAGTGAATGCATTGTCACGGAATATGCCAGCATCGGAAAGGTCATGAAATTCAAAAAGGACGATTATGTCGCCATAATGACGCAAGGGCACAAAGGGGACATAGATGCTCTCCTGGCGTGCGCTGGAACTCCTGATTTGAAATACATAGGCTTGATTGGAAGCTCCACCAAAGTGACGCTTGCGTTTTCCAAGCTTCGCGAGGCCGGCATTCCGGAAGATAAGATCAATTCCATTTACGCTCCCATAGGCATAAAGAACGGCGGTCGCAGCGCGCAGGAAATCGCCATTTCGATTGCGTGTCAGATAATCGGCGTCAGATACGGATATTATTGAAGGGCGCTTCTAAAAACCTCAGAGCCCGATTTCGCCTGATGCCTTTCGGGTCTG
>CAMOXM010000106.1:0-4257 GCA_946629155.1 uncultured Spirochaetaceae bacterium
TTTCTTCTCTTTTCTTCTCCTCTTCCAAATTGAGAAGCCTCGAACGCAAGACGCGCATGGCTTTGTTCTTGTTCTTAAGCTGAGATTTCTCATCCTGCTGTATGACGACAAGACCTGTAGGAATATGTGTGAGCCTCACAGCGCTATCGGTCGTGTTGACGCATTGTCCGCCGTGACCTCCGGCACGCATGACATCCACCCTTAAATCCTCAGGCTTGATTACGACATCGGTCTCCTCCGCTTCAGGCAAAACCGCTACGGTGACCGCAGAGGTATGTATTCTTCCAGAGCTTTCGGTTTGCGGAATCCGCTGGACGCGATGAGTCCCGCCTTCATATCTCAAAGCGGCATAGACGTTCTTTCCGGAAAGCGAGAACACTATCTCCTTGAATCCTTGAAGAAGGGTTTCATTGGAATTCATCACCTCAAGCTTCCAACCCTTGCGTTCGGCGAACCTGCTGTACATGCGGAAAAGGTCGCCGGCGAAAAGCGCAGCCTCCTCGCCTCCGGTTCCGGCACGTATTTCCATGATTATGTTCTTGCCGTCCAAGGGATCCGGAGGAATTATCAGCAATCTGCATTTGTTCGTGACTTTTTCAATCTCCTCGTCCAGCATTGAGAGCTCTTGCTTCGCCATGCGCGATATCTCCTCATCGCTGTCATCGGCAAGCAAATACGCCTCCTCTCTATCTTCCGAAAGCTTTTTGAGACGGCGAATCTCATCGACTACGGGTTCGAGATGAGCCCTTTCAATCATGAGCTCCTTGTATTTGCCAGGCTCGGCGGAGATGTCAAGGCGCTCAAGCTCGGATGTATTCAAGGCGAGGCGATTTTCAAAATCGTCAAGCAATTCTATCATAACTGCCAATCAGGTCCGATTCGGTTCATAAACCACATACACGACCGTATCTTCCGGGAACGGATAGAATCCGAAGTCCGCAGCACGTATCGAATGCTTTATCTTTGAATCGTCTATCGTCGAGTTCGGACCGGAATATTCGCTTTCTTCGGAAAAGGAATCCGTTACCTCAACCAATTTGGAAACCGCATACCCGCTGACCAGAAACTCTTTTTTCATCAGAGCATTGACCGTATCAGAATTCACCGGATTCCCTCTCAGAACAATAACGGAAAGCTGCTTCAAAGCCGTTCCCGAACCCCCATCGTTGAAATATTTGAAGACAACAGTCACGTAATTGCTCTCCGAACCTTTGCAGGACAGCGAAAGCAAAAGAATCGCACATGATAGAAAGCGCAAAACAAATCTATTCATCATTTTCTCCATTACTCGTTAATCGGATAATAAATGACATATACGTCGATCTCCCCATAGTTATTGGCCAAATCCAAAAACCCTCTCTTAACAACCATTTCATCAGGATCTTGAGCGAATTCTTCGGCAATCGAATCCAAATACGGGTAATAATGGTTCGAGAACGCGACATCATACGCACCTACCGCTCCAGTTCCGGATAGCAGCGTGTCTGCAGTGCGGAGAGGAGGAATTTCATAGGAAAACGCGCTGTTCTTAGCTCTTCCGACTCTTTTTATGTCAGCATCCAATACGCCGTATTGCTGACCTGTGAAATAGCAATCCCCTATTCCCGTGTTGAGAACTATATTGCGCAAAGGCACGCTGATCTCGTTTATGTACTTCGCTATTGTCACCAGCGATTCGTCATCGGTTATGCAATCATTCTCCACCCACACCTTGTAATCGATCCTTTGCAACTCTCCGGATTCCGTCATCGTTCCCTCTATGTATTTGAGGTAATTGAAAACAATGCAAAACCGCTCGTAATTCTCGTCAAGGCTATAGCCTGCATAATATTCCTGTTTGGCATCCCAAGTCAGCTTGTCCTTCTGCTGCCACTTGAAACCCTTGGTTCTCTCATCGATCGGCGGAACGAAAGCCGTCTCGTGTCCGTAGCTCGCCATAAGATGAATGCCATCGATATCGTTGGTTTCGTATATCTTGTCGATTTTATAATGCGTGAGGCCGCCTATCCCTCCTGAGAGCAATGTCGAATCGGCATCGCTCGAAGTTTCGGATATTTTTCTGAGCAACGAATCCACCGTCATTTCCTCATCAATATCGTATCTCACGATTATCTCTTTTATCTCGTCTGCGGAATCAGTATATGCATCCCCGTATTTCTTGCCGAAAAAGTTCAAGCAATGTATCTTGATTTCATACTCCTTATCGGCCGCTCGCATATAGTATGCATACAACGTCATGTCTTCTCTCGCAGGATACATTCGCAAATCTTCGATTTGATTTCCCAATGAAGATGCGGCGGGCATGAGATCCGGCGTAGTATAATTCAGCTTTTCATCGAATGCGTCACTCCCGTATTGCTTGCCTTCGAAAAATTTCGTAACCGTATATCTCATTGTCTCATCATTCGATGTAGCCTGGAGAATCCCTATTCTCGACGAAATCATCAGACGATAGCCTTCGTCGCTCATAACCTCGCCCTTATACATCGGGAACTCCAAGCTATCGACGACGTATTTCCTTTCGCCGTCGTCCCCTTCGCCATCCTCTCTGAGATATTTTATCGTGAATACGACACGATCCTCCATTTTCTTTTTGCCGAACACGCCTTCTATCATGCTACACGAAACAAACAGCAGAACAGCAATGAAAACGCAAAAGAAACCACTTATCCTTTTCATATCGCATTATTATAGCAACAAAGCGTTTTTATTTCCATTTTTCCTAACGGCAAAGCACTTGACTTCTTGCAAAATGCATGATTCATCTGTAACATAAGAATATGAAATTCCATCCATTTGGAAAAATCTCGCTTAAAGCGGCAATTGCCTTCGCTATCGTTCTCTTCCACGGCTTCGCATTCGCGCAAGCTTTCGATGCCGGCGAACTGCGTGCCAGCGGATTCACGCCATTCGAAACGGAATCGATGCTTCCGGCAATGAAGTTCATCGGAGCTTCAACCAAAAGAAATAACGCAATCCGATTGAGCTTGGAAGCGATGCTGGGAACAGGATATTGGCAAAAATCCTTCAAACAAGGGCTTTCATCCGACATATTCATAGGTTATGATCGGAATCTGGATGACACATGGACGCTCACGGCGGAATTGGGTTTTCGCCCCGATATGACTTTCCTGACCTTTGAAGCGGGAGCAACCGCCATTATCATGCCTTACAGCCGCATCGATGAGGAAGGCGAACAAGTCGTATCCGAAAACGGCATAGTTATGACGATGTATCGCGCCGTGCCAGAAGAGGATGATCCCGATATGACGAAAGCTGAGAATTTCATGCTGGGAGGAAGCGTTCTCGCAAGCATGCCGCTGAAAAGCGATCTCAATTGGAGCATGGCCATAAGGGCGCATGTCATGACAGACCTGACATTCGAACGAACAAGAACATTCTTCGTCCTATTCAGGCTCTCGCCCGGACTAGCCTATGTCTTCCCCGATTCCGACGACCCGTCGCCAGCGCTTTCATTCATGCTGGGAGCATCATTAGGCATCGGAATGAAAATGTGAGCATGCTTCCGGAAAACTGTCGCAATCCCTTCCGAAAAGAACTGGCATTAAGCTTTGAGAAATGCCCCCTCAAACCATTTTCTCCTGCTTGACTTTCTTATCGATGACATGGCGGCTCTCGAGCTCCTTTCTGACATCGCCTACGCTTATGCCGGCTTCGATCATGAGAACCATGACATGGTATGCCAAATCGGCTATTTCATAAATCGTCTCCTTCCTGTCCTGAGCCTTAGCGGCTATGATGACCTCGGTGGATTCCTCGCCGACTTTCTTCAGAATCTTATCCAATCCTTTATCGAAAAGATATGTGGTGTACGAACCTTCCTTCCTGTTTGTCTTGCGATCCTTGATTATTGCGGCAAGATCATCCATGGAAAAATCAGACGCATCCTCCGTCACTTCCGGAAATTCGCAAAAAATTCTGTTATCAAAGCACGAATCCGTTTTCAAATGGCATGCGGGACCGTCTTTCACCACCTTGACAAGAAGAGTGTCACCGTCGCAATCCGCGCTTATCGATACGATATGCTGATATGCGCCGCTAGTTTCGCCCTTAAGCCACAATTCCCTGCGGCTTCTGCTGTAAAAGCACGTCAGCCCTTTTTTCATTGAAATTTCAAGGCTTTCCCTATTCATATAGGCAAGCATCAGAACCTTGCCTGTCGCATAATCCTCGACAACAGCCGGAATCAAACCGTTTGCATCGAATTTCAGCGAATCCATAATCTTCTTATCGGCT
>CAMOXM010000107.1:0-4254 GCA_946629155.1 uncultured Spirochaetaceae bacterium
TCATAAACTTATTCATACCGATGCTGTTCCAAATCCATTATCTGTGGCAACAATAAATCATTTCTGTTCCCTTGAATAAAACCGGTAAAGCTGCTGACGGATAACTCAATTGCCCGGGCACACGCGTGGATTCGTCTGTCAATGATGATATCGCAATTCAGAAGATTCACCAGCTGAGCCTTCCTCACAGTCGTGAGTTCATCTTCCTCATGTGTGTACCGCTTAACAAACAAATCGACCAACGGACGAAACGGCTCGATAAAGTCATCCGCCAGGTTGAAGCTATTCAACGCGTTTTTATGAAACAGTCCGATCGCCGGTTCATAACCGTACGCGATCAAATACTTTTCGATTGTGCTTCTCAAAATAGCATAACCGTAGTTCATCGCTGCATTTATGCCATTCTCCTGTGCTCTGCTAAAGGAATTTCCGAAAAGCAGCTTGAAATACTTTGCAGCCGCAACAGCCTCTATGTTTTCTGAATCTCCGGATTTTACTCTTTGTTTCAAGGCGTCAACCGCTGACCATCCCTCTATACTGCATAATTTGAGTACCGTCGCTTGGTTTTCTATTTTCCGGATTACAATTTGTTTCCAGAGCTTCTTTTTTGCCGGCAGAGACATGGCGATTTGGTCTTGCAATACAGACGCATGACGGCTGTGGCGGCTCACCGGCAAAAATACGCCGCTCGGATGATGTGCTGAATCCGTGATATAAAAAGTAATGGCATATTCGGCAAATTTAGTCAGCAACCGCGCTGTTATATTCAGTTGCGGCGTATCGCAAACAATACACTCAATATCCTCCAGCGGAATCCTTGCTATCTCGCCATTATCGATCATCAGTTGTTCGTTCTTCATACTTAGCTTGACGGGATTTGCCAAAAACAACACTCTGTAGCCCATCAGCGAAACCTCATGCGTTTCTCTTTGCCGACTTTTGTAATATTGCCTAATACGTCAACCTGATATTTTTCTATATACGGCAAGCGTTTTATTCCCAAACTGCCGATACCATAGGTGTTGTCGTGGTTAATAACGCCGATGGTACCTGATGCAATATTTGTGCCTTTATAATACGCGAATATTTCTTTACACTTCATTTCAGGAGGAAGACTGCTTCCTTTATTCGTAAGAGAGAAAGACATTTCCTTGGCAAATGTCAGCTTGATCAAATCGTTGGGATACAGCGAAACGACAAAGTTGTTTTCGTCCATCTCCTTCCAATCCTCATACGCCTTGTGCGCCACGATCGCTCTGTTCGGCAGTTCACGCTTGACCGTATCCGACACATAAACCGGCACCAGATAATAACCCTCGTTTTCTACGTAAAACACATCCACGCGCACCATGGAACCGTTGTCGGCAACGGCTGTTCCACCGTGTACCGGCACAGACAAAGTGGATTTGTTCACTATTTTGACCTTTTTGACAAGCGGTCCCTGCGAACCGTCCGCCTTGGGCTTATAAAAAGGTTCGGAAAAGGCTTTTTTACCATCGCCGCCAAATTGCGCCAATCGCGCTTTTAAGGCGTTATAGAGCAGCATGTCACTGCCAGGATTGAAGTAACCTTCGATCTCGCCGTTTTTCAGCTTCAAAGAAGTCAGTGGTACCTTCGCGACGGAGTAGTCCTTTCCGTCCTCTTTGAAATGTCCTCGTATCGTTTCCATGTGGGCAGCGCCCTTTACCTTATGGTTCGGCATACGGGAAACGAACATCGGCTTGACCTCTTCTCCGGAGGAATACTGAACCAGAGGATGCAGGCGCAGCAGCCGTATGGGATCATCAGAGCAGCGAATATCCAGTTCTTTCCTGAAATCGGGATAAGGAAGCGGAAAACGATTGATGACTTCACCTGTTTTTTTGTCCACGTCAAAGTACTCTTTTGTTTCCGGATGTTGAAACGCCGTTTCTTTATACTTAGCGTATTCGGAAATCCTTTTGATCATTCCCTGCGTCACACAAGCGATTATCACTGCGTCAACCGCATGATGCGTGTCGCCGTTCTCACGAATTTTTTGAACGCCCCAGCGCTTGCGCAAATAGTCCGTTGCCCTGCCGTTGACAGAGATGATCTGATTCTTTCTGCCCTGATCGGACGGCTGCAGCGCCAGATACTTTTTCAGATAGTTCAGCATAAATGATGCCATATACTGCGTATCTTGAAGATTGCGCTTTTTCCAGCCGTTTTTGTCTTCTTCGGTATAGCTTTCCCTAAGCAGGTTATCTTTTTTCCGTTTCCTTAAATGAGCAGAATTCACCCATAGTCTGAAATCATCTTGCCTTTTGCCGCCAAGATACTGCATGGGAAGCCGGTTCCCTTTCATGCGGTTTTCGGCAGACAGCACCAACACCTTATTGTTATAGGTGTCATCAAAGCAGATTGAATACGGGATGATGTGATCAATATCCGTATAGCCGACGTCAAACAGCTTCTCTATGGAAATGGGCTTTTGAGAATAGGGACATCTGCCGTCCTGTTCCTCCCACAGCTTTAGCTTTATCAAGTCCTGACCGGTGGGTTTAAGGATATGAAACTCATTCCTCAAGCGCTCCATCAGCTTCTCGTTTTTCTCTTGATTTTCCTTCTGCTCTCTTTCGATCTGCTTGCGATCCTTAAAATCCTTTGCCAACTCGCGTGCAATTTCAATATTCACAAAAGTTGGGCTTTCACCGCATTCACGAATAATGGCGTTTATCACCTTGATCGTCTGAGATACAGCACGACGCACTACAGGATTGCGAAGTTCCTCCAACTCGGGAGCATCTTTTGCATTGGCAGGCAAAAACATGCGTTTGGAAGCATCATCTGCCTTAAAATTATATCCCGCAGCTGAACAAGCCTCGTTATACAGCATACCCTGCTCTAAATACGGAATCAGCTTATCGAGCGCCTTAACCGACAAATTTCCTGTTTTCGTAAATGATGGCAGTGTCAGCGCGATCTCGATCTCCGCTTTTTCAAAGTTGTGATCTGTCAGATAGGCAATTATTTTATTATCATTTTTATAGACTGTCAGCGCGTATGCAAGCGCGTTTTTCTTTTCGGTGCTCCAGCCGACATAAGCCTGACCATACGCCTTCTTAAACGTATGAAATGCCGTCAAATAAGCAAATTTCGTTTTCTTCTCGACTTCCTCGGCAGACTTGTCGCCCTTTCCGTAAGAAATATTGAAAAATTTGTCGTCCGGTAACTTCAACTCCCTGCGAAGTGAAGCGTATGTTACAGAATTTTTCGCAAACGCAAGTGCGATCACGCTTTTGCGTTCCGCATCTGTCAATGACCTTTTGCCGCCTTCTCCAACTATTTTGATAGCATTCACTTTTGAAAGCAAGTTAAAATATTCAAAGCTATAGCTTGCCTTTACTGCGCGCAGCTCGTTTTCTTCAAAGGTACAGTGCCCCAGCATCTTTTCGATTTGATTGCCGGCATAAGGACTTTTGCCGCCGGGACCATCGTCAAATGCTCTTTGTGACAGATAGATATCCAGATATTTCTTTCTGAAATCATCGGTGGCGTATGGATTGCCGAGCGCCAGTTGCGCTTCAAAAATTTGATTGATTTCATCTTCATATTCAGCGCGTGAAAACGTATTGGAATAATCATCCGCTTTGTTGCGTTTATTAGCCGCAAAGCGTTCATCCTTATACAACATTTCGCCAATGGTGCGATACCCTTTTTCGCTCAGCAACTCGCGATTGTTTTTTACCGCGATCAGCAGTTTTCCCGACTCAGACTTACTGTCCGATGCATCCACCTTACGATTGGACTTGAATCCGCGGCGCTGGGAAAGGTGAATCATCAGGCGCACAAATTCTTCCTTGCTCAGAATCCTATCCAGCGCTTCCGCTCTGATTTCATAGATATCACTAAGCTCTTTTCCGCTGTTATAGATTTCGTCGATTTCTTCGGTTGTCATGATGCCTTTTTCCGCTATCAGATCACGGATTTGCTCCTTGCGAAAACGGCGGCGGCGCAATCTGCGACGCATTCCACGGTTAATTCTGCGCGGTGCTGCTAAAGAAGAACCATCCTTGGGGTGTTCTGCCGCTTCAAAAATTCGCGAATTCATTTTTAGGATTCGACAAGGTTGCTCCTTATCATCTAATAATAATGTTGCGTAACCCACAGAGGCAATTCCCATATCTAAACCAATGATATATTTCATGATTAATTCTCCTTTTCGCGAGTTTGATTATATATAACAATTATACAAATATCCATATTTCTTGTCAACACTCGTATATTTTTTTG
>CAMOXM010000108.1:0-4202 GCA_946629155.1 uncultured Spirochaetaceae bacterium
GGTATCGCGCAATTTTTCAGGATCGATTTTTCCAGATGAAGCCATTTCCTTCTCGACGCCTTTCAGCTCGACTATGCCGTATCCTTTAATCGCCGCCACCGCTATTGGAAGCTTGAAATCGCCGGGATCGCCACAGCAGCCGATCGAAACCGTCACTATGGCGTGCGAGGCTTGGGTGTTCGAGATGCGGTAGGAAAATGCCCTTCGCTTGCAAAGCGGAATCAAAACTGACTCTATCAGATCGCCTCCGGACCTTTTTTTCAAGTATTCAATGATGCCAACAGGTTCCTCGCGTTTGAAAAGGACGACATTCGCATTCAAAGCGGCAAGCGTAGGAATCAAATACGAATCATCCCTTGCAGCTGCGATGTTTCCGCCTATTGTCGCCATATTGCGTTTCTGCAACGAAGAATTGTATTTCAGCGCAATCTTCAGATCTTCCGGCACATCATCGGAAAGGATGCATTGCTCGAAAGTGCACAGCGAACCTATTCTCAGCTTATCGTGCTTCTGCCCATCATGCTCGCATTCGAGCTTTTCAATGGAATCGAACGGAAGCTTTCTTATGGAAACGGCTTTTTGAACTCTAGCATCAGAGTTGAGCCTGTTGATTTCAGTTCCTCCGGCGATGTATGAAAACCCTTTTCTTGCGGCAAGGTTCATTGCAGATGCCGGACTCTTCGCAGTCGTAAGTTCCTTGATCATGCGCTAACTCCTGTGTATTTTGTCATTGGTGAATTTTGTAAATTCCCGTTGTGAATTATAGTTTATTTCAGGTTGGTTTGCAATCGCTCATTATGTTTTTCGAAGGCTATTGGACATTTCCGAAAACCTCATAATGCCAAATCCTGTTTCTTTGCTTTTATGAACTTGAAATGAAAAAGCGTCAGCAATGCCGCAGCCATGACGATTCCCGAAATATTGGAAATCTTAGCTCCAGTCGCTCCCAACGAGCCGAGATTGAAACATTCCGGAGCGTAAAGAAGATATGTGGAGCAGACCGCCGTCATGAATATCGCCGGAATCAACGTCAGCCACAGACAGAATTTGTAGTTGCTGTTGTTTTTGCGTATGAATGCGCATGCAGTCCAAAGCACGATTGTCGCCAATGTCTGGTTCGACCACGAGAAGTAACGCCACACGATATTGTAGTCCAGAAAGGAAATCAAAAATCCGACGCCAAGCAGGATGACGGCTACGAGCGCTCTGCTTTTGATTTTAGTCTCATCCATTCCGAACCAATCGAATACGATCATCCTGGCACCCCTGAATGCAGTGTCTCCGGATGTGATCGGACATACGATTACGCCCAATACGGCAAGGACGGTCCCGACAGGCCCCAACAGCCCATTGCAGATCTGGAACACGGATTTGGAACCGCCGCCTCCGGCCGCTTTCAACGCTGAAAGTCCAGTGCCTGCGCCATCTCCATTCCAGAAGAATGCAATCGCCGCAGCCGCCCATATCAGCGCTATTATGCCTTCAGCCACCATCGCCCCGAAGAAAATCAATCTCCCCTGCTTTTCATTTTCAATACAACGCGCCACTATCGGAGATTGCGTGGAGTGGAACCCCGAAATCGCACCGCACGCAACGGATACGAACATCAAAGGCCATATCGGCAAAACCCCTGTTGCCTTTCCCGCCGCAGCATCGATTTTTCCAGGGTATAGGTTCTCAAGCGTAAGCTCCATCATAGGCCTTGCGCCGCTATTTGCAATCGTTCCTCCTGCAACTGCGAGAGCCATTATTATCAGAAGAAGTCCGAATAAGGGATAAATCCTTCCTATGATCTTATCCACAGGCAAGAAAGTGGCGAGGAGATAATATGTCAAAACGATCACCGTCCAAATCCTAACGCTGAGAAATCCGGGCATAAGCAATTTCAGGAGTTGCGCAGGACCCACCATGAATACGACGCCGGTAAGCGTCAGCAGTACGAGCGAGAAGATGCGCATGACCATATGCATGAATCTGCCCAAATGCCTTCCTATGACTTCGGGTATGGAAAGGCCGTCTTCGCGAACAGACATCATTCCCGAAAAGAAATCATGCACAGCTCCGGCCAATATGGTGCCGAAAACGATCCAAAGATAAACAGCCGGCCCCCAAAGCGCGCCGGTTATGGCACCGAATATCGGACCCAATCCGGCGATGTTCAATAATTGGATGAAAAACGCCTTCCATGCCGGTAATGGAATATAATCGACGCCATCCGATCTGGTGAATGCCGGAGTTTGCCTATCGGTCGTGCCGAATGCCCTCTCCGTAATTTTCCCATATATGAAATAGCATGCGATCAAAATAACAATCGACCCGAAAAAAGAAACCATTCAATTCCTCCTCGCACGATATTTCAAGGGCAGCTTCTAAAAACCTCAATGCGTTCAGTTCATAAAAAAACCGACCGCAATCTGCTGCAACGCAGGACCAGCGGTCGGTCGAGTTGATATGATGCTTCCGAAAACCTGCTAATCGAACCTTAAGGTTCTCGGAAGCGCCCTTTGAAAATGATTATCAGCCCTTGACGGCAGCCTGCGCAGCGGAAAGGCATGCTATGGGCACCCTGAAAGGCGAGCAGGAAACATAGTTCAAGCCGACCTTATGGCAGAATGCAATCGTCTTAGGATCGCCGCCATGCTCGCCGCAGATTCCGAGCTTGATGTCCGGCCTAACGGATTTTCCGAGCTTCACGGCCATTTCCACGAGCTTTCCGACCCCGCTGGTATCCAGCGTGGCAAATGGATCATAGTCATAGAATTGCTTATCCGCATCATTCAGATAAGGCGTCAGGAAGGATGCCGAATCATCCCTTGAGAATCCGCAAGTCATTTGCGTGAGATCGTTCGTACCGAAGCTGAAGAACTCCGCGGTCTTCGCTATCTCATCGGCGGTTATTGCCGCTCTCGGAACCTCGATCATGGTGCCGATCCTGTAAGCGATTCTGTCGTTCTTCTCCTTGAATATCTCGGCAATAGTCTCTTCGGCGTTCTTTCTGCAATATTCGAATTCCTTATAGATTCCGACCAAAGGAATCATTATCTCAGGATGAACTTCAATACCCTTCTTGTGCACATTCAAAGCCGCCTCGATTATCGCCCTCACCTGCATTTTGAGAATTTCAGGATATATTATCGCCAGACGGCAGCCCCTGAATCCGAGCATCGGGTTGAATTCCCTGAGCTGAGCGCACTTCTTGGATATCTCCTCTACGCGAACGCCGAGAAGCTGAGCCATCTCGTTTCTCGTGGAAGCATCGTTGGGAAGGAATTCGTGAAGCGGCGGATCAAGAAGACGAATGGTGGCGGGCCTTCCTGCAAGCGCCTCGAACATCTGCTCGAAATCGCCCCTCTGCATCGGAAGAATTTCTGATAGCGCCTTCTCCCTGTCCTTCGAATTGTCCGCAAGGATCATCTTCCTCATGTTGAGAATCCTCTTTTCACCGAAGAACATGTGCTCGGTTCTGCACAAGCCTATTCCCTCCGCACCGAGCATGATCGCTCTCTTCACATCAGCCGGCGTATCCGCATTTGCTCTGACGCCGAGCGTTCTGATGTCGTTTACGAAAGACATGAACTTCTTATAGTTCTGATAAAGGACTGAATCCTTCTCTTTGAGCGAGCCATCGAGAACCTGTATTATCTCGCTCGGCTTGACATCGATTTTCTCGGCATAAACCGCACCGGTGAATCCGTCGATGGATATGAAGTCGCCTTCCTTTATCGTCTTTCCGGCAACTTCCATATACTTCTTCGCCTCGTTGATTGAAAGTTCGCTCGCACCGGAAACACATGGAACGCCCATTCCTCTTGCGACCACGGCAGCATGGCTGGTCATGCCTCCCCTAGCCGTGAGAACGCCTTTCGCAACCGCCATTCCGCTTATGTCTTCAGGAGAGGTCTCCGTTCTGACGAGAATCACCTCTTCTCCGTTCTTAACCGCCTTTTGCGCATCTTCGGCGGAAAAATACGCCTTGCCGCATGCCCCTCCGGGAGAGGCATTAAGGGCATTCGCCACAGGTTCGATCTTATTCCTTGAAATATAGCCATGGTCGAGAACCGGCGCGAAAAGCTTGTTGAACTCTCCGGCAGGTATTCTGGACACGGCCGTTTTCTTGTCGATGAGCCCGTCCTCCACCATTTCGACCTGACTTCTGAGCCATGAGAAAATCGACCTCTTGCCGCTTCTCGTCTGCAGCATGA
>CAMOXM010000109.1:0-4128 GCA_946629155.1 uncultured Spirochaetaceae bacterium
TTTTGGATGCGCACCACCAGACGCACAGAATAACCGCAATGGCGATGGCGTTCCTGATCCTCATCGTCGCTAATCTGCTTGCGGAGAACCGATTCGCTCCAACTTCGATAGTTGCCATAGTAAACGGCAGAGCCTCCCGAAAAGAAATGCAAATAGTCTGCGCAATCCGCATCATCCGCAGATGGTGAACAGGACCAATATCTGCCGGATACGCCGGCGTTAGACACATTCCCATCGATACGACTGCCGGATGCAGGGAGAAATACGGCTCCGCCCTGCTCCATTTGCCGCCATTGCTCGACGGAATATGGATTGGTCATAAAACCTCCATCAGATCCTGGCATGAAAGCATCCTGATACGGATCGTTCCAGACATCAGGAAGCAGGACAAGACCGGCAACACCTTCTTCTCCATTCACATCTGTTATAATAGCCAAACCGATTTTCTTGAAAGCATCAGCTCGACTGCTGCACAAATAGTTCCATTCATCGTATGTAAGGCAATCGCAACCTGGAATTACGCAGTCGTGGATCTCATCCCTTCTTCTCTCCGGCAAGCCGAAAGCTCTTGTGTCGGCAAAAGCAAACGCATCATCAACATTTGAAGCATCTTCATCATTATATTGCTGGCAATACGACATGCTTGCATCCTTAGACCAGAAAAAGGGCCCAGTGCTCGAATCGGGAGTCGGAGCAGTTTGACCGCTTATGACAGCGCATAATTCGTTATCAGCCGAAGTCCATGTCCTGTAATCATATTGGTTCTGCTCAAAACCCCATCCGGATGCAGCGCTGCTGCCCTCATGATAAAGGTTTCCTTTCGTGAACTTGATCTGACAGCCATTCTCATCTACGGAAAACAAGCCTTGCAATATGTCGGCTTCATCCAAATCGATCTCGGCATCATGCGTCCATTCCAAAGAGTAAGCATGCACATGTATCTCAGACGGATCATAGCAGGAAAACAGCATCAGAACTGCAACGAAAAGAAAAACCGCATGCATGTTTTTACAAAAACGATTTGGTATCCATGTCATCCCCCTTGAATCTTAATTAGAACCTTGCGCGTCCTCGGACCGTCGAACTCGCAGAAATAGATCCCCTGCCATGTTCCCAGAAGCAAACGACCATCCTCTACTATGACTTGCTGCGAAAAGCCTATCATGCTGGATTTGAGATGCGCCGCGGAGTTCCCCTCGCTGTGCAGGTAGCCATCCTCCCACGGAACTATCTTGTCGATTTCCTTGGTGAAATCCCGAACCACGTCCGGATCGGCGTTTTCGTTTATGGTGACTGCCGCAGTCGTATGCGGAACGAAAACCGTGCAAATGCCGTCATTGACATGACAGGCTTCGACCGCCCTGGCAACTTCATCCGTTATGTCTATCATCTGCGTGTGCGCTGATGTCCTGACAGAAATCCCTATCGTTTTCATATTAACACCTTATTCGTATTATATTTACAATTTTTAGTCATATCCAGTCAAATGACCAATTATTTTTTTAGAAGCGTCCTATACCTGTAGAACGTCCCTTCTTTGCACGGCAGCCGGCCTGCGCAATAGCATTCCCCGCACATCCCGATTCCGCATAATGTGAGCGATTCGACGCTTTGAAAAATCCTATCCGGACTAACGCCGAGCGAACACAATTTTTCACATGTCTTGTTCATCATTACGGTCGGGCCCACTACATAGCAGGCGACATCGCCCTGCACATCCTTCTCATCAAGCTCGCTGATCAGCCTGCCCAAGACCCCCGAATCGTAAGCATATTCGACATCTCCGTATTTTTTCAGAAAATCGAAGCTCCTCTTGTCGTCATCCGCATCCGGCGCATATCCCGTCAAAGCAATTTTGATACTGATGGTCTTGCAGACTTTAGAAACGGTTTCAGCCATTAGAGGCAAGACAGCCGTTCCGCTGCCTCCGGCGATAAGCAACGCTTTTTCGGATTTCAACGCCTCCATAGGCTTGCCATAAGGCCCTCTCGAATAGATAAACGAACCGACTGAGACATCGCACACGGCTTTGGTGAATTCGCCGCGCCTTTTTATCACGAAGGTCAACGGCTCAAGCGTGGAAACGCTGAAAGGCTTTTCGCCGACTTGCGGAATCCACAAAAAAACGAACTCGCCTGCAGCGCAATCGATCCTACCGCTTAAAGTCAGACGGACGCAGTCGTTCCCGATGTCTTCTTTCGAAAGAGCCTCGTGTTTCCTGTATTGCATTTTCGAATACGGCGTTCTGACAAGACTCGACACGTCTTTGCGCAACTTCAGCGCTTTGAAAAATTTCTCGTAATCGTAAAAATCGACCGATGCAAGCACGCTACCGAGCCCGATGCTATCCGCACCTGCTTCAAGCATCCGCTCGGTATCCAGACTCGAGGACACACCGCCCATCCCCAGAATTATAGGCTCGTCGCCAATCGCATCGCGCACCTTTCTGATGCAGGAAAGCGCTGTCTGTTTCACTTGAGCGCCCGACATCCCGCCCTTTCCGCCTTCGCATCTGTTGAAAATCGCTTCGCCGCTCGATGCGTCATTGTATTCGTAAGGACCCATCGTGTTGACAAGCGCAACCCCATCCGCTCCGCCAGCGATAACAGCCTTTGCTACGGCCGCAATATCCTTCGCATTAGGCGTCAATTTCGGAATTATAAGAAAATCACGTTGCTTAAAGCTTTCGCAAATCCGTTTCGCATATTCGCCTGCAATGTTCGAATCCATGCCTATGCTTGCGCCGAATCCCGAACCGGCATGAGGACACGAGAAATTCAATTCGACAATATCCGCCAGCCCATCCACCCTTTCGATCGCCCCGATAAAATCCTCAATCGAATTTGCGGCAAGGCTGACATTCAAAATAAATTTCGGATTTTCCGCTCTGATTCTCTTCAGATCGGGAAGAACAGCATCGAGGCCTGGATTTCTGAGACCTACGAAGTTTCCGTAAGTGCCTTCAGACGGCGAACAGATCACAGGTTCGCGATGCCCTGAAGTCGCTTTGAGCTGATAGCTTTTCGTCGTAATGATGTCGCAAGACGGAACATGCTCGGCGAAATGCCTGATCATGCCCGGCTCAGTTGTCAGAATCCCAGACACAGATGACAGAACCATATTCTTCTTTCGGTGATTCAACCTCAGCGAATCAAGCGCTTTTTGTTTCAAATCGCAGTCTCCTCAATCAAATTGCTTATGTTGGTTGTGCATTGCTCCAGCCAATCGGAAGGCGCAGGACCTTTCTTCCAGGGATGAGTCAAGGCGCTCGAACTGTTTATGCGCGCAAGATACAGCGGATAGCCGACCTTCTTCAATATTTTCATGACATCCTTGGCGCTTCCGCCCTGGCTTCCGACGCCGGGTATAAGCATTGGAATCCGATGAGGCGCGAACAATTCGGCTATATTCTCGAATTCACGCAAATTGGTCGCGCCCACGACAGCGCCGAACCCTTCGAAGTCCCGATTCCATTCGATGATCTGACGAGCAATATGCATATACAGCTCCTCGCCGTTCTCCAAACGCAAATTCTGAATAACGGCCGCACCCGGATTCGATGTCCTGCAAAGCACATAGGCACCTTTGCCCTTGACGGCGAACGGCATCACGGAATCCGTCCCCATGTATGGCGAAACGGTAACCGCATCCGCCGAATACTTATCAAAGGCTTCGGCGGCATAATTCGCGCTGCTTTTGGCGATGTCTCCGCGCTTGGAATCCAGAATCACGGGAATGTCATCGAAATCATAGTCAAACAACGACAGCGTTTCCTTCAGCATAGCCTCGCCGAACAGCGAAAAGTTGCATTGGGATGTAGGAAATTCCAAGGCGACATAATACCCAACATTCGGCTTGAAAGCAGCAGGCCGCAATCCTTCGGTTCGCATTCTGTTCAAAAGAGCCTTGAAATGCCTTTCAACCGCGCCCATATTCGTTTGCGTCTCCGGCCACCTGAAAAGGCATTCGCCGATAGGGTCGAGTCCCATGCACGCTATGTTTCCCGTCTTTTCGGCGCTTTTCTTCAATAAGTCAAGATATGTTCCCATTTCTCCCCCATAATTCGGAATCCCTGGCGAATTAGCAAGCCATAGTAGCAACGCCGCGGATTTCCGCGGCATGAATGAA
>CAMOXM010000110.1:0-4119 GCA_946629155.1 uncultured Spirochaetaceae bacterium
CAACGAGTATTTGCCGATGCGCGTTCTAGTAAGCTCTTTGGTGTAGCCTTCGATTCCGAGAACCTGAGCCAAGTCGTAGGATATGGAACGGATATAGCAGCCTTTCGAAACGGTTATGATTGCGGATAAGTAGGGGTAGCTGTAGTCGAGGAGTTTGAAATCGTAGATGGTGACTTTCCTTTCGGGCATCTCGAAATCCTTCCCGCCTCTGGCCATTTGGTATGCTCTTTTTCCGTTTATGTGTATTGCGGAATACTTTGGGGGAGTTTGGATTATATTCCCCGTGAACTTTTTCTTGATTGCGGTTTGGATTTCTTCCATGCTGGGGATGCGATCGGAAGTCGCGATGGTTTCGCCTTCGGGATCCTGGGTGTCCGTGCTTTTTCCGAATTCCATCAGAACCTTGTATTCCTTGTCGCAATTTTGAAAATCGTCGAATTTTTTCGTGGCGGTCCCGCATAGGGCTATGAGAAGCCCTGATGCGAACTTGTCAAGAGTTCCAGCATGACCGGTCTTTTTGTTTATTACCTTTTTGACGCGATTCAAAACGCTGAAAGATGTGATTCCCGATGGCTTGTTGAGAAGAATGATGCCGTTACGGGCATTTCCGGAAGCATGCTTTGCAGCAATGCCGTCATTTCTATCGGGCATCAGGCGTTTCCTTCAGCATTGTTTTTCAAATCGCCTTTTCCGCCTTTTTCCTGCGCATCGCTCGGAGTTTCGCTGTCCGTAGTCGGTTTGTCGTCCTTGATTTTCTCCAGAATCCTGTCGATTTCTTCTCTGTGCTTTTCGCTTTCATCGAGAACGAAATTCAGCTTCGGCGTATTTTTCGTCTTGAGAACGGACGCGAGTTTTTTCTGGATGAACCCTTTCGATTGATTCAGACCTTCTATCGATTCCAGCGTTTTGTCTTCCGGCAAAATGCTCGAAATATAGACTGTGCATACGGAATTGTCTGGTGCGAGAGAAACCCTAGTGGGGGAAACGAACGAGGATATTTTAGGGTTCTTGATTTCCCTTTGGACAATGAGCAGGCCGATTCCCTGCATTATTTTGCTCTCAAGCCTGCCTTGCGAATAGCTTGACATTCACTCCCTCCACTTTAAACGAATTCTCCAGGACCTCTTTGGCGGTCTTGACGGGAATTATATTCAATCCGGTTTTGATTTCATCGTCGATGTCGTTCAGATCCTTCAAGTTCTTGAAAGGTATCAGCACGTCCTTCATGCCATTGGTCTTAGCGGCATACAGTTTTTCCTTGAGCCCACCGATAGGCAGCACCTCGCCGGAAAGATTGAGCTCTCCGGTCATCGCCAGCTGCTTCTTGATGAGCATGCTCGAATACAGCGAATAGAAAGCGCACAGGATGGTGATTCCGGCACTGGGCCCGTCCTTAGGCGTTGCGCCTTCCGGGATATGCAGATGAAAATCGTTCTTCGTGAAGAACTTGTTGTTTGTGGCAATCGAATGCAAATAGGAGAACGCTATGTTCACGCTTTCCTTCATCACATCGCCGAGCTGACCCGTTATCTTGAGCTCGCCTTTCCCTTCCGGCACCGCAACGACTTCTATTTTCATTGCGCATCCGCCAAGCGCTGTCCATGCAAGGCCGATGCTTGTTCCGGGTATGCTTGCGGCAAGTCGATCGTCAGGATCGTATTTTTCCGTTCCGAGACGCTTTCGGACATTTTCTTTCGAGAAATCGATTTTGTATTTGGCCTTATCCGGAGAATAGTCCGCATCGAGCTGGCCTCTGATGAGTTTTTCGAGTTCTGTTTTTATGCCTCTGACGCCTGCTTCCTTCGTGTAGCACTCGATTATGTATCGGATGTCCTCGTCTTTTATCCTGCCGAATGTCACCTTGTGTTCGATTTTCAGCTTTTCGGCGATTTTCTTGAGAAGATAATCCTTGACTATGTGTATTTTCTCGTTCGAAGTGTAGCTTGGAACTTCGATTACTTCCATCCTGTCCAAAAGCGGAGCGGGCATTTCCGAAATGTCATTAGCTGTCAATATGAATATGACTTTGCTCAAGTCGAGAGGGAAGTTGAGATACAAGTCCGTGAAGTTCTTGTTTTGCTCCGAATCGAGAATGTTCAAGAGGGTGCTTGAAACGTCCCCTTGGCTTCTCGAGTGCGTATTCGTGCTCAGCTTATCGACTTCGTCTATAAGGAATACGGGATTCATCGTTTTCGTCGAGGAAAGGCCTTGGATGATTTTTCCAGGCTGCGCCGCCACATATGTTCTTCTGTGTCCGATGAATTCGGCCTCATCGCGAACGCCGCCTGCAGAGAATCTGAAGTATTTCCTGCCCAACGCCTGCGCTATGCTGGAGGCAATAGATGTTTTTCCGACTCCCGGAGGGCCGACGAGGCATATTATCGCACCTGCTTTTTCGGATGATATTTGCCTGAGGGATAGGAATTCGAATATCCTTTTCTTCACATCCTTCATGCCGTAATGACTTTCGTCTATTATCTTCTTGGCAGTTTCGAGATCGTAATCCTCGGAGGCGTATTGGTTGAACGGTATTTTTATGATTGTTTCCAGCCAATCGATGCTCGTATTGTAGTCTGCGCCTTGCTGCATTGGGTTTGTTTCGATTTTCATTATTTCGGAACAGATTTCCTCTTTTATCTCGTCTGACGCATCGAGCGCATTCACGAAGTCAACGTATCTCTGCGCACGGCTGTTCCCGACATGCTCCTCCATGTATTTGTCGAAGAACGTAGCATCCTTTTTGCCTTTTTGCGATTTCTTCCTCGGTATCTTTATTCCTATTCCCGGCAGGAACGGAGGCTGGCTGAACTCGGCATTGGGCGGAAGCTCCTGACCTGTGAGCTTTTCGAAAAGCCGCCTGGCATCGTCTTCGCTGATGTTCTCCGGAACAAGCTGTCCGGGATTGTCGGAATCGAGAGAATCGGGGTCGGATTGGTTCCTTTCCATGACTTTATTTATCGAATCCAAGCCATTTTCGGAGATGTCCACATTCAGCGTTTCAAGATTCTTTACGGTTCTTCTCCAGTTTTCCAGCGTTTTCGAGTAATTGCGGATTTCGTCATCGATCTTTTTGTTGTTGTCGCCTTCAAGCTTTCTCGCATGCAGCCTCATGGAAAGCAGCATTACGATGAACTCGAATTTCTCCCTGAATCTGCCAGGTTCTATGAATTTCTCGTAATCCTCTTCGTTCAAGCTCAGGAACGGTATGCAAAAATACAGGAAATTCAGGTAGTTTTCGCATGTTCGGACGCCGGTGTTTTCCTCGGCGAGCGATTCGGATGCGGAATCGTAGAAGTTTATCCCCTGCCTCAAGGCAAGATCGAACGCCGTATCGTAAAGCCTTCCGATGTCGTTTTTCTCGTCTTCCGACAAATCATTGAAGATCGATTCGTTTCTTTTGCTGTGCGTTATGATGCTGTCTTCCGTTATTTCGAGCTTCTCAATATATTCTATGTCCTTTTCGCCCTCGGTGATATTAAAGCCCATGGGATCCACATAGAATATGTCGATGATGTCGAATAGGCACAACAGCCTGTTTCCTATCGGCTTCACCGATATTATATTGGCGAGGTAGAGGTTTTTGAAGAACTTCTCATGGACTATTGATCTCAGCTTGTTCGCGCTTACCGTGAACTTGACCTTCTCCTTCTTTTCGCCAACGAAAGAAGGCCGAACAAACCTGAGGGCGATTCTGCTTTCACCGTTCAGGACATACTTCCTCAAGCGTGTGATCGTTGCCTTGTCATCAATGTTCGTGGAGTATATCGTGTGGGGGAACGGCAGGACATAGTTGTTCCTGATATTTATAAAATTTATCTTTTTGTCTCGTTTTTTAGAAAATGCCAAAATATTCTCCTTGCTAATGCCGCACTCCGAAATCCTAATTAATTCTGTTGCGTATGATTTAGTGATCAGCATTTAAGCTTAAACTATTGTATTATAATTAAACGGACACCAAAATACAAAATATAGCGTACGATGGCGAGCACCTGCGGATAGCCTTGTTTGGAATCAGACGACCGGATTTAAATAGCTCTGAAGTCCCGCTACACCCTTATAGGGCGCTTCTAAAAACCTGCTGTTCGAAGATGCTTGTGGATTTTCGAGATGAAAAGCCGG
>CAMOXM010000111.1:0-4038 GCA_946629155.1 uncultured Spirochaetaceae bacterium
GTTCATGCTGATCGACGCCGCAGGCGTCAGCCTTCCGAACGTCGTCGAAACGCTCTTTGCAGAGGAGATGGGCTCGTATCTCGTTGGCGTCATCGCTGCGGAGCAGGCCAAGGCCGAGGGCATATCCAATCCTGGATTCGGGTTTGTCGGCGGGGTTCCCGGAGCGACGATCACGAAGTTCGAGATGGGCTATGTGCAGGGCGTCAGGTCCGTGTTCCCGAATGCCAGGATAGTTGATTACTATGCCAACAACTGGGGTGCTCCCGAGCTTGCGAAGGCACAGGCCAAGAACTGGTTCGATGGCGGCATCTACTGCATCTTCTCGGCTGCTGGCAGCACCGGAAACGGCGTCATCGCTCAGGCTAAGGAGGAGAGGACGAGAGGCAAGAAGGTGTGGGCTATCGGAGTCGATAGCGACCAATACGAGGACGGCCTTTACAATGCGACCGATTCCGCGGTTCTGACCTCGATGCTCAAGAAGGTTGAGAACGCTACCTATCAGATCCTCAGCGAGATGAAGGACGGCAAATTCACCAGCGGCATAAGGGTCTTCGACCTTTCGATCGATGCCGTCGGATATTCTGACAGGAATGCGCTGCTTGCCAAGTCCGCCAAGGACGCCGCCGAGAAAGCCAGGAAGGACATTCTTTCCGGCAAGATCGTCGTTGAGAAGACTTTCGCAGGAGCTAAGGCTAAGGGATTGGTTCCGGCTTCGTTGCATGCTGTCGATGACTAATGATTGCATAGCAGAATAGATATTATGTAAAACCGCATTTCCTTCGCTTGACAGATGTTTCATGTGAGGGAGGTGCGGTTTTTTTATTTGAGAGAGGATGCACTATGGAATATGCAGTTGAAATGTTGAACATCACTAAGGTCTTTCCGGGAATCATTGCCAATGACGACGTCACGCTTAGAGTTGAAAAGGGCGAAATACATGCATTGCTGGGGGAGAACGGAGCTGGCAAAAGCACGCTGATGAGCGTTTTGTTCGGCGCTTACAAACCGGAAAAGGGGACGATAAGGATTTACGGCAAGGATGTCAATATCGTCAATTCCAATACCGCAACAGATCTCGGAATCGGCATGGTTCATCAGCACTTCAAGCTTGTTCATAATTATACCGTAACCGAGAATATCGTTCTTGGAATCGAAGGCTCCACATCCGCTGGCTTCTTAGGCGAGATGCTGAAGTCCGAAAGCGCTGTGAAAAGAATCTGCGGCAAGGTTCTCAAGAATGTCATGCCGCTTGACTTCGATCTTGCGAGGGATAAGATACGCAGATTGTGCAAGCAATACGGATTCAATTTGGATCCTGATGATCTGATAGAGAACATATCCGTAGGACAGCAGCAGAAGGTCGAGATACTCAAGACGCTTTACAGGGATGCGGACATAATCATATTCGATGAGCCGTCCGCTGTTCTTACGCCTCAGGAGATTGATGAGCTTCTCAAGATCATCCTCAAGCTGAAGAGCGAGGGCAAGACGATAATTCTGATCACCCATAAGCTCAAGGAGATAAAGGCCGTAGCCGATCGCTGCACGATATTGCGCAGGGGAAAATACGTAGATTGCGTCGATGTCAAGCAGACGAGCGAGGACGAACTCGCCAGCCTTATGGTCGGCCGCGCTGTCAAATTCAACATCGACAAGGGGATCTCCAAACCCGCAGACGTCGTGTTCGAGATGAGGAATGTAAGTTCCAATAACGATCTCGGCGTTGAAAAGATACATGATTTCTCGCTATCGATTAGAAGAGGTGAAATCGTTGGAATCGCTGGTGTTGATGGAAACGGGCAAAGCGAGCTTCTAGCAACGATTCTCGGTCTTTACCCTGTCAAAAAGGGAGAGATGTATCTTAAAGGCGAATTGATAAACGACAAGTCCATTCGCGAGAGAATCGAAATGGGACTGGGATGCGTTCCTGAAGATAGGAAGAAGCATGGATTCGTTGCCGAGTTCGACATATCGATGAATTCCATAATAAAGGACTATTACAGGAGATTCAGCGATAAAGTGGGAATACTTGATGTCGAAGCATCAGACAGGAGAGCCGCTTCCCTTATAGATCAGTTCGATATCAGGTGCGGACAGGGCGTTCGTTCCGAAGTTGGCTCGCTTTCAGGCGGAAACCAGCAGAAAGTCATAATAGCCAGGGAGATAAACCTCAAACCCGATTTCATAATCTTCTCGCAGCCTACGAGAGGATTGGATGTGGGCGCTATCGAAGTCATCCGCAAGAGGATAATTCAGGAGCGCGATAGGGGCGCTGGAATAATGCTCATATCGTTCGAGCTTGCGGAAATCATGAACCTTTGCGATAGGATAGCCGCTATTTCCAAGGGAACAATCAACGGAATCAAGAATGCTGATGAAACGAATGAAAGCGAAATCGGTCTTCTGATGGCAGGTAAGAAAGCGGAATAGGATGTCAAATGTCCGTGGACATACGCGATAGCCTTGAGAAACTGGAGGGCAGGATTTGCGCTGCTTGTTCGGAATTCGGCAGGAGAAGATCCGATATTGTTCTTTGCGCCGTTTCGAAGACGCATCCTCTCGTCGATATAGAGAGCGCCGTTGAAAACGGCGCCTCTTGTATCGGCGAAAACTACGTTAGCGAGATATTGGGCAAGATTCCTCTTAGCCATCCCGCTTACAAAGTCAGAATGATAGGTCATTTGCAAACGAATAAGGTTCGAAAGGTTATTCCGTATGTCGATTCGATAGACTCGGTCGATTCCCTGCATCTGCTGACCAAGGTTTGCGATGCGGCGGCTTCGGTCGGCAAAAGGATAGAGGTTTTGTTCGAGATAAATTCGTCTATGGATGCGAACAAGACGGGGTTTCGGGATCTCGATGAACTCAGGCGTTCGCTTGATTTTATCATGGGCTCCGATGCTGTTTTTTTCAACGGGTTTATGACGATGGGCCCGGTTGGCGGAGAGGAGGCTCGGATAAGGGCGGCTTTCGATTTTTTCAATGAGACGATCGGCCGCATCGAAAATGAATATCCGGATCTGCCGGTTGGGATCAGATCGTTCGGAATGACGGATGATTTCCGCATTGCCATAGAAAAAGGAAGCAATATGCTTCGTATCGGCAGAGCGATATTTGGTGAAAGAAGCTAGTGTGAGCGCTTTTTTTAAAAATAACAGGCATGGCAATTCGGAGGAGAGCGTAAGCGAGCGCAATGCGAGGTATCTGATCGTTTTCCTTCTGTTCGTTTGCTTCGCCTTGCTTTTTTCATTCGTATCACGCAACAACAGGTTTTTTTCCTATGCGGTTGATTACATAAAGGCGGGCGATTTGGTGGATCAGGACATCACCGCCAATGCCACTTTCGATTTTGTCGATAGGAAACGCACGGAAAAGAACTACGATGAAATACGTCAGACGACGCCCAGGATTTATTTCACCGACGATTCCAAGACTTTTCTCGTAGTGGCGGATTTCAGCAGGATCTATTCGGATTCCGATCCGCAGAACCTGCGCATACGCAAGATTCTCAGCGATATATACGGAAGAAGATACTTCGAGTTGAATGATGTTTTTTCGGACAGGTCGGAATATGTCGTTTTGGATGGACAGACTTTGGAGAAGAGGGATTTGCTTCATTCCGGAACGATAGATTCGTACCTCAGGGACAATTTCGGCATAAATGAAACCACGAAGCCCAGCCTTTCCGAAATAAAAATGTTCATAGTCCCGAATGTAGTCTATGATTACATGGCTACGATGCAGAGCATTTCAAATCTCATATCGAATGCTCCTCCGGTGATGGTGAGCTATAAGAGAGGCGATATCATTATCGCCAGGGATGAGATAGTATCAGAGGATCAGGCCGAATTGGTAAGGGAAATCCGCGAAAGCGAAAACGCTGTTACGGCTTATGGAATGATATTCAAGCTTTCTATCTCGTTCGTGATGTTCTTCCTTGCCTTCTATTACATCTACGAATTGTTCAAGGGCAACAAGCTGCGCAGGAAACAATATTACTATTTCACATGCTTCGCCGAATTTCTGTATTTGGTTTTG
>CAMOXM010000112.1:0-3995 GCA_946629155.1 uncultured Spirochaetaceae bacterium
AAGGGTGGCTCTCTAGCACCGGACTCGTGGCTCTAAGTACGCCGGAATAATCAATGGGGTGCTTTTTTAACAATTAACCTTATAGGAGGCTATATGCCACAGCCGAAGAATGACCCTAAAAAAGCCGGATACCCTTCTACGACGGGTAAACCGTCTGGAAAAGGCAGAGGTAACGACTAGTTCGGATCTGCCACCTATGGGGCGGAAGCCCTTTAGGTGGCAGATTTGGCACATATCAACTTTTTTCCCAGGGGATTAAATTATGAAATACAGAGAACGCATAGAAAAATTGATTACGGCGCTTGCCGATGGCCTGTACGAACGTACAGAAATTGTCGCGCTCACCCTTTTGGCGGTTCTTTCGGGACAGTCTGTCTTTTTGTTCGGTAAGCCGGGGACTGCTAAAAGTTTGATTGCCCGTCGAATTTCGCGAGCATTCAAGAATTCTGCTTATTTTGAAAACCTGATGAACCGTTTCAGCACGCCAGAAGACGTGTTTGGACCTGTTGATGTCAAGGAACTAAAAGAAGGACGTTACAAGCGAAAAACGTCCAGATTCCTGCCGACGGCAGCCGTTGCATTTTTGGATGAAATTTGGAAAAGTAGCACAGCTATTCTGAATACCTTGTTGACGATTATTAACGAACGCATATTCAGGAACGGAGACGAGGTCGAAGAGGTTCCCTTGAAAGGTATTATTGCTGCGAGCAATGAGACGGTTCCGGAAAACCAGGGGCTAGATGCATTGGACGACCGTCTTATTATGAGGTTGAATGTGGATTCCTTGCAGCAGAAGGAAAACTTTGAAAATTTATTGCGTGCGGTGCCGGTTAAGGCGAATATCGATGTCGATGAATCGTTAACGTTTGACGACAAGGAATGGTCTGAAGTAATTGAACTTTCGAGTATAGTGGATATATCAAGAGAGTCCTTTAACATTATTCATTCTATAAGGGCAAAGATTGATGGGTACAATAGTGAACACAAGGATAAGCCTATTTACATTTCGGATAGGCGCTGGCAGAAAATTGCTCAGGTACTAAAGACATCGGCATACCTCTGCGATAGGGATTGCGTGTTGCCGGTCGATTTGCTCGTGCTTAAAAACTGCATATGGACAAAGGCGGACAACCGAAATGAAATGGCCAAGATTGTTGTAGATTCTGTACGTGCGTTCTGTCCTTACAATTCCGAGGAGTACGAAAAGTGGGAAGGCGAACTGCAGACATTGTCGGATGAGGTTGAAGAGACTTTCTTCTACGACAGCGATGTATATGAGGGCAGTGAAGAAATAGATGGTGTAAAATGTTTTAAAGTGCTTCAAGAAATACCCTATTATGATCAGAATGACTATTATGGCCGTGAAAAAAAAGTTCAAAAGCAGATTATCTATATCCCGTTAAAGTATTTACAGACTAAACAGGAGTTTAACGCTCTTCGCGAAAATGGAAGCACCTTGGACAATATTGTCTGTGATTTTGAGGGAACGACAACGCTTTCTATAACTGTTTCGTATAAAAAGCGCAGATCCTATTACGGAGATGATACCGAAACCTCTAGTTATACATGGACTGCCGAGCCCGCATACAGGAAGGGAGACTGCAAGAAAGTTACGCCCAGAACCAAGAACAACTACAAGAATGACGTACAGAAACATATTGCTGCGTTTGATGTCATCGAGGCAAAAGTCAAGCAGTATTATGTCGATTCTAACGAGAAAAATCGGAACCCGTTTGTTCCTGAAAAGGATAGGCTGATTGTAACGGCTGCCATACAGGAATACTTGAAACATATGGGGGTTGGCAAACTCAGCGCGGAACAGCTTTTCAAGAAGCTGGAAAACCATGTGGATGCGTAAGGAGAGGAGGCATGTCTACTTTTTCAGCCCCCCCCTATGCCCTCTATTCTGTCTTGGGCGTAACTTCAAAGGCATCTGCGCAAGTTATCAAGAAGGCTTATCAGCAGTTAGCGTTGCAGTTCCACCCGGACAAGAATGGTGGTGATGACGCCGTCTTCAAGGAAATTCAGGCCGCTTATGACGTTCTTTCTGATGCCGTCCGTAAGAAGGAATATGACGATTATTGTGCTCTGGAGATAGCCAAGCAAACGCAAGCCGATATTTCTCAACAAGAAAAGGAGCGAAAGTCTCCGATTTACAAGACCAAAAGCAAGGCAGGGATTGGCGAAAAAATTTCTGAATGGCTTAGGAAAAACTTATACGGCAAGTTTCAGGATGTCTGGAGCGAGCCTATCGCCAAGAAACTGGATGACGACATTGATAATGTCGTTTCGAAAACCGCGGAGTTCCTTGACAAGCACCCCTTTGGGAGCATAGAGAAACGGTTGCGTGCTGCCGAACGGGTGGCACGCTACGAGAAGATTTCGCTTGCGTCGTGCCAAAGGGCTATTGCCGATTATAGGGAATGCCTGCCCTCTACAGATACTTCGTTTTGGGAAGAAAAAATCAAGACATTGAGCGAATCAAGGAAGGCGAGGAACAAGGCAAAGGCGGATTCGAAAACGAAAGACCTTGCCTTGCAGGAAGAGTCAACGGAACTTCAGAGCCTATATCAGCATATTGTGGAATCGTGGCGTAAGGACTTTGAAAAAATACTGCTGCAGTGGATGCTTATGCAAATTGAATTGGCTAGGCAGCAGCTGTATGCAAAGTATTTTGGCTTTTTGAGCAATTTGCGCCAAATAAAGAACGTGCTAGGTAATATTCCCGGATTCGGGTGGGACCTGAGCCTGGGTAATTTAACTCCGCAAGAAGTTCAAGTTATCTTGAAATGGGGTGAATACTTCAGAAATAATCCCGAACTGCAAAAACTGTGCGAATTGCTTGGTAAAATGAACAAGGAGGAGTCAAGGGCAGAAAAAGTCAAGATAATGGAAACGGTTCAATACGAGAACACCGTCATTGACTATAATTCGAAGGAAGAGATATGCGGCGTTACGTTCAGCAACAGGATTGAAGATGCGTTACCGCAGGAACTGGGCTTGCTTGCCGATGATGAGATGTCGCTCCTTTTTGACCTGAAGTTTGTTGAGCGGCGTTTGATGTCTTTTGAAAAGATGGGCTATGCAGGCGAAACGGTGTCTAAGGTAGAAGAAAAGGAGAAGACGGTCGAGAAAAAGGAAAAGAAAGGTCCGGTTATTGTCTGTGTTGATACGAGTGGTTCCATGTCTGGAAATCCTGAAAATATCGCCAAGGCATTAACTCTCTGTTTGGCATCTATAGCGCATAAGCAGGATAGACAGTGTTTCTTGATTAATTTCAGTACGGATATAGAAACCTTTGATTTTTCGAAAGACAAGGGCCTGAGTGAGTTGCTTAAGTTCTTGCAGATGGGTTTCCATGGAGGGACAGATGTTTTTCCGGCGCTTTGGAAAGGCTTGGAAATGATGAAGGACGAGGCTTATCAGAAAGCAGATTTGCTAGTCGTTTCTGATTTCGAATTTTCCTATGACAACGAGGAATTGTTGGATGCCATGAATGAACAGCGTGAAAAGGGGAATCACTTCTTTGGCTTGTCGATTATGGAAAATTATGGATATCGACATAGTTATAGGAGGGATGATGCTCGTGAAAAGTTGTTTGACGAGATGTGGGAATGCTCGCCTTCGAACTACGATGTTCGTAGACTGTATTCATTCATTGAGGGCGTGACAAAGGAGAAGCAGGCGTGAACAGAAAAAAGGCTATTTGTCGTTTATCGCCCAATCTAAATCGTTTTTTCAAAAAAGATCTTTTTTATTTTAGCGGTATACTTATCAGACTCGAAATTTTTTGCATCATCATAATAGTTTATCCTTAAAATATCCCTGCACGGCAAATAGCGGAACATTCTCCATTTCGAATGATTCATTCGCTGAATTTGACATTTTTCTGATGAATGTGGAAATTTGCGAAATTTCGCTTTTTTTTACTGAGATGTGAAGTGACGCTTCGCATCTCAGTAATTTTATGTCTTTAAAAACTCAGCTATCTCAGC
>CAMOXM010000113.1:0-3990 GCA_946629155.1 uncultured Spirochaetaceae bacterium
TGTCGCGCACGCAATCGCCTACGCAATCTCCGGATTTCCCGACAACCCTGCTCGAATCGTCGTCAATCCTCACCTTGTAGAATTTCACGCTCGAATATTCCTTGTCCCTTGCCACTTTATCGACATCTTCACTGACATCATCGGCATCGCTGTCACGATACATCAGCACCATGACTGGAACTTTGCCGGAAGTATCGATAATCCGCTCGAATTCGGCTCCATCCGAATTCGATATTGCTACCAGCTTGCCGGTGCCGGATATGAGTGCCGACAAACTGCATGAAAAGACAAGCGCGCACGCCAAAATAAAACAAATCACCCTTTTCATAACAAAATCTCCCTTCTGATTCAAGGACGCTTCTCAAACCTTTTGTCCAAAGCGCGCCTCAGATCCATTTATTCAAAAATTGCCTGATGTCGTCTTTTTGCTTATAGCTTCTGAAACCTTGCACCGGCTTGCCGCCCTTATAGACTATCACATAAGGGGTTGCCGTCATCCCATCCGTTTGTTCGGGAACGACCTTCTCGTCCGCGTCTTCATACGAGTCGAAGCCGCGACCCGTCGATTCCCATTTCTCGTCCCAGACAATCGCCTCGTAAAATGCGACATTCAGGAAATCGATTTCATTGCGATCATCCGCAGACTATCGGATTATTATTATAGCAATTAACGGAAGTTATTCAAAAAACTCCATCAATGCGAAACCGATGCCCTTGAGGCGGTTCAGATGACTTTATTCGACGTGTAATACTTCCTATTCGCCTTGGGATTTCCGGTAAATGTACCGCCCGTGTCTGCAAACATGGTGATAAATCCCATAGGCTCGCCTTCGCCTTCCTTCGAGTCCAAGGCCGACCGACCTGATAAATCCGCATAATAGGACTCGTAAGGGAACGTTATCTCGTTGACGTATTCCCCTGTTTTCGTTTCGGATATTCTGATCCTATCGCACTTTGCGAACATGCAGCCAGTGCACATATCGTCGGTTTTCGGCATCGGATCAGGCGTCGGCAGCTGGGGAAGCGCTTCGAGGGAACGGCACTCATTGAACATGATCTCATAGCAACTCGGCGCAAGCTTGGTAGCTGGAAGGCGCGGAGGCGTTTTCAAGGATATGCAATTCCCGAACATGCTATAATAACACCCCTCCTCAAGCGTGTCAGCGGGAAGAACGGGAGCGGCCTGCATCGAAAAGCAATTGGCGAACATGTTATCGTAGCAATGCTCGGCAAGCTCTGTCGCAGGAAGAATCGGGGGCACTGCGAACAGATTATCAACCTCGATTACATTGCCATCAAAGTCCTTGTTGTGCTTTCCCGAAAACATGCACGAATAGCAATATTTCCTCAATGCGCCGAAAGGCAATTCCGGAGAATTCACAAGGCCCTGGCATTCGCTGAAAAGTCCGTAGAACGCACCGTCCGCCATTTGGGCGCCGCTCGCATCGCTGTAATTCAAAAGCGCCCTGATGTCGCCGAAGCAATATATGGGAATATTCCCATCGGCAGCATTCTTGGCGGAAAACTTGAATCCTGCCGGCATGTCTGCAAAATCGATAAAGCCGTTCGGATCCTGCTCTTTCCAGCCGGTTATCGAATCGTTGCCGGTTCCGCGCACGAAAACATAATAGTTCGCATCATCGGAGGCGAGCTTTCCGGAATCGATCGGGGCAAGCATCTCCTCGCCGCCTTCATCTCTCTCATTCCATTCGGTCCAATTCGCCCCGTCAATCGAAAACTCGATTTTGCCGTTCCAATTCTTTTTGGAATTAGAAGTGGTGAAAACGAATTGCTTGCTGCTCATAAAGACCAGGCATTTGTCCTTTGGCGCTTCGGAAGGAAGGCACGATACGGATAGAAACGCCTTTTCGCCGCTGCTGATTTGGGCGGATACCACTGCAGCGCCGTATCTGGAAGCTGTAATGCCGCCGGATTCGCTCAATGTGAAGGAATCGTCATCAAGCGACGATTCTATTTTCCAAACCGCACCGGAATCTGCGTCGGATCCGTTGGACTTGACAGAAGGAAGCTGCTGCGAACTACTAAGCGCGGAAACAAGCACTGAAACATCATCAAAGGAAGCCAACCCGTATGAACCGTCGTCTTGCCCGCTTTGGTTTCCTCCGCTCGAGCCCTGATTAGGCTCGTTTTCATTGTTCGCGCCTGAAGCGGATTGGTTTGCGTTGTCGCAAGATGCGAAACAAATCAAGAGCAAAATCAATAAAACAAAAAACTTCTTCATCGCAATCTCCACAGAACGCCTTTGAGCTTTCGGTCTCATAGGGAATATGACGGCGCATCATTGCTGGTGGCAGGCATTGTGAAAATGCTGCCATCCGCAGACTTCGTATAAAAGGCGAAGGGGAATTCGTATCCGGACGGATTCGTAATCCACCACACTGCGCATTCGAAGACGTCCTTGTACTTGAATATCGTAGTATAGTTGCCTATTGTGTCCCTCTCCGAGACATCAAGCGCATGCGCATTTCCCGATTTTGCGCCAACGCCTACTATTCGGGCGGTCAGGTCCTCGGATCCCTCATTCGTCAAGGCATCGTTATAATAACAATACTTCGTCCTTGTGACATTCATCTCCCAATTCGTTCCTGCGGAGAGAATGAGTTCGATCTGCCTCAGTCTGGTCTGCGGGTCGGTTTCGGCGCTGGCGCTGCTATGATCCGCGGAATACTTGAAGTTCTTATATTCCGGATCCTTCGTCCATACGGAGCAAACGCTATGACGATACTCGTATACTGCGACGTATATTTGAGGAACAGACGAATCATTGCCATCGGCTTTGGAATTGGTGAAAGACCCTTTATCCCAATAGAAGCCTTTCTTTTCAACCGCATCTCTCTTCTTGACTCTCTGACAAGCGCAATCATAAAGGATTCCATTCCTATTTCCCTCATCCGAAACATCGAAATAGTCCTTTATTTCCTTGCTCTTGTTTTCTATCGCTTTCTGATCGAACTCGGTCTTCGGATCTATTCTCCTCCATCCTTTGAAAACCAAAACGTTTTTGATTCCGTTTGCGAGCTTTCCGCTTCCGTCGGCAAGCGCATAGCTTTCAGGATCCGGCACCCCTTGCATCACATCAGGATCAGGAACAACCGCGCCTGCAGGCACTTCATGAACGGAATACCTTGCTCTGCCTGCGCTATCGGCATATTCGAAAGCCGACCACGTGAACTTCTCCTGTGCAAATGACGAAACGACGTAAAATACGGTTTTTATTTCATCAAGCTCCAAATAAGCAGGATACATCGAAATGCGGCGTCCGGTATCGGAGACATTGAAATCCCTCGGGGAAAAGCTCTTCACCTCCGGCTTAGAATTGTAGTCTCTTACCCAACTATCCGGCTGGAAATCCCAAAAATCCGAAAAATCCATCGTTTTCTTGGCTGTTCGCGAAACGAAAAAGGCATCCGCATTCGCCTTAACCGACATATCGGCATCCGGCGAAACCGATTTCCACATCATCGCATTGGAATAGCGATTACCGTCCTCGGCTCCCCAAATCGGTCTTATCCTCTGATTGTCCTTCAGCATCTCGCTTAGTTTTTCAGGTATTGTAATGCGCCCCTGCACAAGCACATTGCCAACGGATATGCTATCGCCCTGCTTCAGCCTTTTCGATGCTATTTTCGTCCACTTTATCTCATCATCGCTCTCGACATCCTCATATTCTCCGTCCAGAATATGGAAATCCATGACCCATTCGGGCTCGTAGCGAGCATACAGCTTCCTGGTAGTATCGCTTTTGGCATTCAATGCGAGCTTCGCCTGCGTCCTGCCCGCACAGGCGCCCCTCACCGCCTTGGCCGCGATGGCGATGTCGTCCGCTGCGGCCAGCGACCGGTCGTCGAACCACGACGGATCGGCGGCCCACTCGTTCAGAGGGCTCCACCACCCGCTCGGCGTCTCCACATCCGCGCCGGAGACGGACGGCAGATCGACGGCGACCTCCCCGGCGCCCATGTCCGCCAA
>CAMOXM010000114.1:0-3984 GCA_946629155.1 uncultured Spirochaetaceae bacterium
CTTGTCCTTGGTGACAACGGTCCATTTGTTGGGAAGTATGCGAACATCTCCTTTCCCCAAAGTTATCATCGGCTCTATGGCTATGACGAAACCGGGCTTGATGCGCACATTCGAACTGACATAGTTGGGAATCATCGGATCCTCATGAACAGCCAATCCGACGCCATGTCCGCAGAAATCGCGCACTACGCCGTAGTTCTTCTTTCTCACGTAATCGTAAATCGCCCTTGATATATCGCTCACGCGCGTAGAGCCCATCGTATCGCTGATGGCATCTATGCCCTTATACAAAGCTTCACGAGTAGTGACGTTAAGCTGATGAACCCGCTCCTGAACCTTTCCGATTTCATAAGTATGCGCCGAATCCGAAAAAAACCCGTTCAGGTTTATCCCAAGATCGACTGTCACAAGGTCGCCTTCTTCGATTATGCGCTTCGCAGACGGAATCCCGTGTATGACCTCTTCGTTGATTGAAACGCAAGCGCTCCCTGGAAAACCTTGATAATTCAGAAAAGCGGGCTTACCGCCATGCTTGGTTATGAAATCATAGCAAAATATGTCGATTCCCTTGGTGGAACGCCCTTCCTTCATGTAGCTGTCAAGCTCTTCGAAAAGGCACTTGAGCAGACGGCAGGACTTCCTAATGCCATCTATTTCAGCATCGCTTTTTACATTCACTGACATTTTTGCGCACCCTCAAGCATTATCCATCTAAGCAGCAAGCTCTTTGGCGATGGCATCCAACACCCCATTGACGAACTTAAAGCCGACACCATTGGAATATTCCAACGAAAGCTTCACCGATTCGTCTATGACCACCTTGCTCGCAACATCCTTATCGAACAGCAGCGAATACACGCCGAGTCTGATAACGGATAAATCGACAATCGACATATGAATGATAGCTCTGGTCTTGGAATGGCTTGAAATCAATTCGTCTATCTTCTCGCGGTTCTCATGAACGCCGTAATACAGCAAAAGCGAGTACGCCTTGACTTCGTCCCTTCCGCTTTCCAGCCACCACGACGAATTAGATTCGGCAAACGGCTCCACACCGATCCTATCCCGAAATTCATCGGAATAAAGCGCCTGCATCGCCTGCGCCCTAGCCGTATGCCTCCACTCGTACATAAAAGCAAAACAAAACCGCAACGCTACTTGCGATGCATCCGACTAGCCGTTGTCTTTGTTGGCATAGGTGATTCTCGCCGACTGCTTCAACTCATCTACGAAAGAATTGACCGTATCGGCATAATCATCCTGAGCCTTTTGCTGCTGCAGATAGCTCCTGATATATTCGCGAACCGTCATGTTGCTGTCAGGCGTTATGTAATCGTCTATGCCCAAAAACTTGGGATCAACATGGGCGGTCGCCTTGACGATATGGTATCCTTGAGTGGATTCCACGACTTCAGGGGCTATGTCGCCGGCTTCCAAAGTGAAAACGACATCAACGAAATGATCGCCGAGCACATTCGTGGCATTGCTTGTCACAGAACCGATGTCGCCGCCGCGAGGCACGCTATCGGAGTCCTCGGAATATTGGCTTACAGCCCTTTCGAAAGTTATGATGCCGCTTTTGATATCAGTCAGTACGCTTTTCAACTTCTCCAATGCCTTGCTATTGGCGGAAACATCATCGCTTTTTCTTGCGAAAACATGCGAAACCCTTATGTATTCCGGATTGACGAATTGGGTCTTGTTCCTTCTGTAGAATGTGGAGACCTCGCTATCGCTGATAATCGCAACCTTATCGAGCTCTGCGCCTTTCTTCGACCTGACGTACTTATCCACGAGAAGAACCTTCTTAAGCTCTTCCTTGTATTCGTCCACGCTTGATATGCCGGAAGTGCTTGAAATGACATATTCATCGAATTCGGAATCCGATAGCGCCCGTCCCAATTGCGCTTCAATCTGCTTGCGAGCCTGATTCAAGCGCTCGTTGACCTCGGAATCAGTAACTCGAACGCCATCACGTTCCGCGCTCATCAGAAAAACCTTGTCGTTTATCAGGACATCGAGAACCTCATCTTCCGTGTTATCCACGCCGAGTTCCTTGTATTCCCTGACTTTAGCATCGAGATCGGACTTGGTGATAATCTCCGTCTTGCCAGCAACAGTCACGCTCGCCATAGCCTGCGAGGGCGCGGAGAAAAGCGAGAACGGCGCCGAAAAGGCTTGCGAAGGCAATGAAAGCGCGAATACGATAGCAACTATGGCCTTAAACTTCTTGCTCATCCTTCCGCTCCTATTTTCAAATCGTCTCGGAAACGGACGACGAATCCGCAGTCGCATCCTGAGAAGCAGGCGCGGCATTTTCAACCTGCGTCCTTTCATATTCCCTCAAGACGTCGTCCTTCTTCAGACTGCCTTTGCTTGTGAAAGCAAGCGAAAGCGCCAAAGCGAAAAACAAAACGGAAAGCACGGTTGTCGTCTTAACCACCACCGATGCCGTTTGCGCACCGAAAGCGCTGCCGCCCGTACCGCCGAAAATCCCGGCAAGACCACTTTGCTTCTCATCCTGAATCGAGACAAGCAAAATCAGCAAAACGCTGACCACAATGAATACTATGACTAAAATCAAAGACAAAACGCTCATATTGCAAACCTACAAACACTTATTAGCTGCTCAAAACCAATAACGCCTAAACACGCCGTCAAATTGCGCAACGCTTTAGAATATCATAATGAAAATCTTTTTGCAAATCCCGTCCTCCGCCACTGGCAAACATATCAAATCGGAAGGTGATCTTTCGTTCACTTACCAAGCTGAACGAATTTCTCGACATGCTGCGCGAACATGACGCCCATGCCTTTCTCCTGAAGGCACTCGAGACTGGTGACGGCCTCTTCGATGACCTTCGTCTTATCCTTTTCGCTTATCATCCAGATCATTTCCTTTTCCGGAACTATGGTTATGCCGAGAAACGAGTTCTGATCGCTGGCGAGAGCTGTCCCTCTAGCATCGGCGACGGTCCCGCCGATCGCACCCGCCTTTCTGGCAGCATGCATCACATCGTCGCTGTAGCCCGAATTCACTATGACGGTTATAAGATCATACCCTGCCTGCATCTGACTCTCTCCTCCTATCACGGCGCAAACGCCTTTAATCAGAACGTCCTCCTTGGCTCTTCCTATCACCATGGAAATCACTTCATCATCCGCATTCATGATGACGACATCCTTTTTGCTGCCGCCTATGCCCAACGCTTTGAGAATGGAATTGCTTGCGGTCCCCCTTGCAATATGCAAGGTGGCTCCTCTGGCGCCGCATGACCTGGCAACTGATGCGAAATAATCTCCCGTGCCATGCGGAAGGACAACATATAGAATCTTATTACCCAGAACTATCACATCAACCTCCGTTATGCGCCTGCGCTAATCTTCTTTCCTTGACGCCGTATATTATGCCCAAGATCTGAATCGAGATGATCGGCGCGATGGCAATGAGGCCTATCACGCCGAAAGCCGCATCGTCCGATCTCGCTCCGCTCGAAATGAAACTGAGGATGAAGGATGCGCTCATTGGTCCGGAAGCCACTCCTCCGGAATCAAAGGCGAGCGATGTGAAAAGCGGACGGCAGAACAGGCTTAATGCCAAGGCAATGCCTATTCCGCCATAAGCGAAATAGGAATAATCGATCTCAAAATACACCCTCGCCGCCGCTAAAAAGACCGCCGCGGAGACTCCGAAGCAAAGGAACAGCATGACCGTCCTTTTCGATATGCGCCCGTTCGTCACATCCTCGACCTGACCGGTAAGAACCCACACCGCAGGTTCGGATACGACTGTAAAAAGACCCAGAACCCATGCTATGAAGGAAGTCACCAGCCACGGCTTGGACGAAAACAGCGTGCTGCCGATTTTCGCAGCAACAGGCATGAATCCGTATTCCGCTCCCGTCAGGAAAAAGACTATTCCGACGTACCCATAGACTATTCCCAAAGCCACGTTCTTCAGCTTTATCCTCGGAAACCTTATGA
>CAMOXM010000115.1:0-3969 GCA_946629155.1 uncultured Spirochaetaceae bacterium
AAATAGGGGTGTCTCTGACCTCGTATTCGTCGTTCTTGTTCTGAACCGTTGCGATGAAGTTGTCATCCTTTATTATCTTCTTTATATCATCGTGGAACTTGGTGAACTCGTTGGCCTTCAAAATGCTCGGCACGAGCTCCGCTTTCATTAGCTTCACCGTGTTCACATTGCTTTTTATAAGCGTAACCAGACCCCATCTCGGATCATCTATGAACTTTTGTCTCAGCTTCTCGCGGTTTGCAAAGGCTTTCAGCACTATGATATTGTTCTTATCAAGAATCGTGAGGCTTTTGTTAGCCATCTCCACGGACATCTTGTGCCCTCTTTTTTCCATGAAATCGATCGTGACCTGACGGCTATCGACATTGGTGATCCTGCCCAAGCCGAACGTGGAGTGATTCACGAACGCCTTTTCCTCGATTTGGACGAATTTTTCGAATTTGTCTATCGCCTGCAATATGTTTGACCTGCCTTCCGAAAGCAATCCGGACGATTCGAGGCAGAATTCGCATCTTTCCGATCCGCCGTAGAGGACTCTGTATTGTTCCACGAGGTTGTTTTTCGCTTTGGCGTTTTTAGGGTCGTTCGCCAATATCTCCTTGAGCAGCGAAATAGAATATTCCACATCATCGTGGTTTCTTTTCTCGAGCTCCACGAGAATGGAGTTTATCTTTTCCTTCTCTATGGTCTTCGTAGCTCTCGAAAGCGTACTCATCAGATATTTCTTGTCGTTGGGTTCGATGAGTTCATCGAGCGAAATGGAGCATATCTTGAGTTCCTGAGGATTGTTTTTCCTTATAGAGCGCTGCACGCCTTTCTTGAGGTCTATGATCGCATTGTCCCTTTTACCTTCCTGAAGGTGTATTTTGGAAAGCTCCTGAAGGTAATGGGTGTCCAGCAAATCCTGTTCCAGATATTTTTCGATCGCCTCTTTCTGCAAAGAAGCGTCTGCATTCATTTTCTTCAGGATGACGCATATCAAATCGAGGGCGTAAATGCTTTGGCTGTCGTATTCGGATATGATTCTGGCAAAAAGCAAGGCGTGCTCGAGCTTGCCGTTCTTGAAGGCTTTTTCGCCAAGCGTTTTCATAGCTTTGTCATCGCTTTTGTTTTTTATGAGATCTATATCGGCTTTGAGGAATTTGGCGAGCGGCTTTTCAAGGCCTCTGACCTTTTTTTCCAGATTCTGAAGCTCCTTTCCGCTGGTTTCGAGGCTTTTGACGGAGTTATGTAGCGTTTCATATTCGGAAACTTCATGCGAAAACAGATTGGTTTGCACGATTGCTTCTGAATCGAGAATGTTGCATATTTGTTCTATGTTCATAAACTCACCTCGCAAAATCAGCATCTGCCGGCTCGTGCCGTTTCCACGCTTCTTGACAAAAAAAAGCGATGATATTACATTTAGGGCACTTCAGAGTATGTCTGAGCCTGAATTTATTCCGCGCCATTCAATGCCGAAAGGATATTTAGTCAATGATACCCTCTTTTTGAAAAAAATTCAAAGCACGCAGGTTTTAGGTTTTGCGGCCTTTTAAACTGCTTTGCCAGTTCCTCAGCCGATTAGCCTCTTGACAAAAACATCGTGTTTGGTATAATGCTTGTCCTTGCGAGGCGAATTGTAAGTTCGGATCATCGTTTTGATGCGGTGCTGATGTTGCGTATTCGTCTATTGGTTTTGCTGTGCCGATTGATTGACGCGGCGTAGCTGCTCTTGAGAGCATCTCCAAAAGGATGCTTCTGAAAATCCAATGGTCCGAACCTGTCGGATGCTTTCTCGGTCGTAAACCGATTAAAGCCTCGAAAGGTGACAGCATTCCTGTTTTCTTGCCTTCCTCGAAAAAAGATAATTGCTGGTTTTCCGTCTTAAGGATCCCATAGGCGCAATTGAATTGCAGGATTTTAGAAGCATCCCAATTGCAAAATATAAACGTATATGTAATAGAACGGGTTGGTTGGATTGATGGAACAGGAAGAGAACAAGGAAGAAATCAAGGAAGAGATAAAAAAGGAAAGCAAAGCGGAGAGGAAACCTGCGAAAAGGCGTGTTGTTTTGGCTTCTAGGAGGCGCAATGCGGCTTTGAGCGATGATGCTCCTTTGACCGAGGAAGCGGATGCCGACATTGGGAACATCAAAGATGCATCAGCGATGGCTTTCGGAAATGCGGATGCGCGAGTTCGGAAAACGCATTCGGAGGACGACGTTGCGAGTCCTGACGAATCACAGTGCTTCGCGCCCGATTTGTTTGATACGGCTGATGAGGTTCCTGCGGTTCAGCCGCAGCCTTTTTCGGAATCAAGGTCGTTTCCGAACACTCAAAGCGATTTGCAAGCCAGACCGCGCAAGAGAGTTTCCCTCAAAACGATGGAATATCCGTCCGATGACATGTCGATGAGGCAGCGCGGACGCAGGAAGACTTTTACGAAGGATTTTGCAAAGGACTATGCGAAAGACTACGCGAAGGAACCGAGAAGGTCGAAACCCATTATTAGAAATTCGAAGGATGTGATGAACTCCGATTCCGATTGCCAATTCGACGCCGCCGAAGATGTGGATTTGAGCAATATTCCTGCTGACAAGATAGTTTTCGTAAACGATTACATCAGGATGCAAATACCTGAATTGCGTGATGTGGCTTGCGAACTCGGCCTCGATAGGGATAGGGTGTTCGAGCTGAAAAAGCAGGAGTTAGTTACCGAGATTCTGAAGTTCAAGGCCTATGCCGGATGCAATATCAGGTCTGTGGGAACATTGGAGATATTGCCCGAAGGCAGCTTCGGTTTTCTCAGAAGCGAGATAAACAGCTATCTGCCGGGGCCCGAAGACGTTTTCGTTTCCCCTCAGCTGATCAAATCCTACGCATTGAAAACCGGCGATGTGGTTTCGTGCATGCTTCGCAACCCCCAGGCTAGCGAAAGGTTCTTCGCGGTTCAGAAGATTCTGAGCGTAAACGATTGCGATCCTGCTTTGGCTCGCGGAAGGGTTCCGTTCGATAGCCTTACTCCGCTTTATCCGGATTCGATAATCAATCTCGAAGGGATGAAAAAAGACATTTCCATGCGCATAGTGAACCTTTTCGCTCCGATAGGCAAGGGTCAGCGCGCGCTGATAACGGCTCCTCCGAGAACCGGAAAGACGATATTGCTTCAGAAGATAGCGAATGCCATAACCGATAATTACCCTGATGTGAAGCTTCTTGTCCTTCTCGTTGACGAACGCCCCGAGGAAGTCACGGACATGAGAAGAAATGTGAAGGGCGAGGTGATCGCTTCGACTTTCGACGAGCAGGCGCAGCGTCATGTCAGCGTGGCGGAAATGGTGATAGAGAAAGCCAAAAGGCAGGTCGAATACGGCAAGGACGTGGTCATATTGCTCGATTCGATAACGAGGCTTGCGAGGGCATACAACCAAACGGCGCCGGCGAGCGGAAAGGTCCTGTCCGGCGGAGTCGATTCCAATGCGCTCCATAAGCCCAAGAGGTTTTTCGGCGCGGCGAGGAATATCGAAAACGGCGGCTCGCTTACGATAATAGCGTCTGCGCTCATCGAAACCGGCAGCAGGATGGATGAGGTCATCTTCGAGGAGTTCAAAGGAACCGGAAATTGCGAAATAGTCCTCGATAGGCGCATTTCCGACAAGCGCGTGTATCCTGCGATAAACCTCAAGAAGAGCGGAACCAGAAAGGAAGAGCTTCTCATAGAGCAAGACGATCTGGCGAAGATATGGCTGCTGCGCAATGCCATCAATTCCATGGACGATGTCGATATGACCGAATTCGTGATCGAGAAGATGAAGCGATACGAGTCGAATCATATCTTCTTGGGATCTATGATGAATAGCAAGTGAAGCGAAATCATGCTTACAGGTTCAATCAAGAATAAGGTAGATGCTATACGCCAGGATTCTTACAAGGCGAATTAGCAAGCCATAGTAGCAACGGCGCGGGTTTCCGCGGCATGGATGAACAA
>CAMOXM010000116.1:0-3805 GCA_946629155.1 uncultured Spirochaetaceae bacterium
AAATACAAATCCAAGATCTCTCCCGAATTTCGCGACAATTTGAAATATATCGGCAAACCGGTTTCAAAGATCGATTCGAGATCGCTCGTAAAAGGCACTCCGCGTTTCGTGGATGATAAGCTCCCTAAGGATTATTGCGTTCTGAAGGTTTTGCGTTCTCCTTATGCTCATGCATACATAAAGAGCATAGACGTATCCAAAGCTGAGGCGCTTGATGGCGTCGTTAAAATCATAACCGCATTCAATTGCCCCGATGTCTATTACATGCAAGCAGGACAGGGGAATCCGGAGCCTTCGCCGCATGACAGAAGGCTTTTCAATTGGAAGGTGAGGCATGTCGGCGACAGGGTTGCCGGAATCATCGCGGAAAATGAGGAGATTGCCAATAAGGCTATGAAACTCATCAAGGTCGAATACGAGGTTCTCAAGCCTGTTTTCACTGTCGAGGAGGCTATGGCCGAAGGAGCTCCCATAGTTCAGAACGGCGAAGTCGTCTATAATTCGGGCGCGCCCGACAATTTGGCGGAATACAACAAGGAGGGCATAGACAAGAGGGAAGGCAAGGTCATATACCAATTCCCGCTTCATGGAGACATAAGGCATAACATCGCTGCTGCCGCCCATGGTCATATAGGTGATGTCGAGAAAGGCTTTGCCGAGGCCGATGCCGTTATCGAAAGGACATATCAGACCAGCCAGGTCCAATGCACGCCGCTCGAACCGCATGTCTGTTTCGCGAAGATGGAGAACGACAGGCTTGTGATACACGCATCGACACAAGTTTCATGGCATCTCAGAAGAATCGTGTCGTGGGTTTGCGGAATCAGCGAAAACAAGATACATGTCGTCAAGGAACATGTAGGCGGAGGATACGGTTCCAAACAGGATGTTCTCGTTGAGGATCTGACAGGATATGCCGCATGGATCACCGGGCGTCCGATTTATTACAGAAACACCAGGGAAGAGGAATTCATAGCCAACTCCACTCGCCATCCGATGAGGGTGACTGTCAAAATGGGAGCGAAGAAAGACGGAACCATCACTGCCATATACATGGATGTGCGTGCGAATACCGGTCCGTTCGGCAACCACTGTCTGACGGTTCCGATGAACTCCTGTTCCAAGACGCTTCCGCTTATGAAAGTCGATAACATGAAGTTCGATGTCATCACATATTATACGAATTGCCCGCCTGCAGGCGCATATCAAGGATACGGTGCTCCCAAAGGCACATTCGGGCTTATGGTGTGCATAGCTGAAATCGCCGAAAAGCTCGGAATCGATTACAGGATGATGATAGACAAGAACCATGTCGAACCAGGCTACATGCTTGAAATCCTCGCAGGTCTTGGCGAAGGTCGTGCGGGAAATGTCGTTCCTGTCGGTTCATGCGGTCTTTCCGAAGCCATAAAAACCGGATGCGACATGATCAAGTGGGGCAAGAAGAGCAAGGATGAAGGACATTGGAAATCCGGCAAGGGCTTTGCTATGATACAGCAGGGTTCTGGCCTTCCGGGACTTGACCACGCCAACTGCCTTGCAAAGCTTATGACGGATGGAAGCGTTCTGATGCTTTCCGGCGGCGCCGATCTCGGAACAGGGCTTGATACCATCACTGCCAAATGCGCGGCTGAAATTCTGAAGATGCCGATCGATAGGGTGAGCGTCGTTTCCGGAGATACGGATGCCGCGCCTTTCGATGTGGGCAGCTATGCCTCTAGCGGGACTTTCTTCTCCGGCGGCGCATCTTTCAAGGCTGCGACTGCATTGAAGGGGAAAATCTTGGCTGAGGCCGCTTTGCAGATGGAAGAGGAGTCCAGCGATCTCGATCTCGATTGGCCTGGAAAGGTTGTCAGTTCGAAGACCGGTAAAGAAAGAAGCTACTATGAGATAATCCATACGGCTTTGTCCGGAACCGGCAGAGGACAGCTGATCGGCCAGGGGACTTTCACTACCGGTCACAATTCCATACCTTACGGCGCTCATTTCGCAGAAGTCATGGTCAACGATATGACCGGAGAAGTCAAGGTTAGAAAATTCTATGCCATTCAGGATGCTGGAACTCCGATCAATCCGGAGCTTGCGCAATGCCAGATGTTCGGCGCGGCACTCAAGTCGATAGGGCATTCTTTGTATGAGAACATGATTCTCGATAAGAACGGCAAATGTCTCAATCCGAATTTCACGGAATACGGAGTGCCGATGATAGCCGAGATGCCTGAAGACTTCAAGGCGGTATTGATAGATGTCGATGACGAAGCAGGGCCGTTCGGAGCGAAGAGCATTTCCGAAATAGCAACAAATGGCGCTGCGCCTGCAATCGCCATAGCCATACACGATGCCGTAGGCGTGTGGGTGCGAAGCTGGCCGTTCACGCCGGAAAAGATTCTTAAGGAAATGGGTAGGATATAGGCATGGACGAGATATCCGCAGCATCGCTCGAATTGCACAGGAAAACCAAGGGAAAAATCAGCATGGTTCCTACGGTGGGAATCAAAGACAAACGCGACTTGTCCCTGTGCTATACTCCAGGCGTCGCTCAAGCCTGCAAGGAAATTGAGGCTGACAAAAAGCAATCATACGCTCTGACCAGGCGCTGGAACTTGTGTGCGGTGATTACGGATGGAACGGCTGTCTTAGGTCTCGGCGACATCGGTCCCGAGGCCTCTATGCCTGTTATGGAAGGCAAATGCGCCCTGTTCAAAGAGTTCGGCGGAGTCGATGCCTTCCCGATTTGCGTTGATACGAAGGTTTCGGATGAATTCGTCAGAACCGTTTTCAACATTTCAAAGTCATTCGGTGGAATCAACTTGGAAGACATATCGGCGCCCAGATGCTTCGAGATCGAGAGAAAACTTAAGGAAATATGCGACATTCCGATTTTTCATGATGATCAGCATGGAACTGCGATCGTGGTTTTGGCAGGGCTTATCAATGCCCTCAAGATCATCGGCAAAGACAAATCCAAATTGAAAGTCGTCATTTCGGGAACAGGCGCTGCCGGAATAGCGATCTGCAAGATACTTCAGAGCTTCGGCGTAGGAGACATAATCATGCTCGATAGCATCGGGGCGGTTTATGAAGGCAGAAGCGGCTTGAATTGGATAAAGCAGGAAATCGCCGTCGAAACGAACAGAAGCAAAATCACCGGTGGCCTGTCCGAATGCATAAAGGGTGCTGATGTCTTCATTGGCGTATCGAAAGGCGGCTTGCTGAATAGTCAGATGGTTTCCACGATGAATAAGGATGCGATTATCTTTGCGCTTGCTAATCCCACGCCTGAGATTTTTCCGGTCGAAGCCAAGAAAGGCGGTGCGGCGATAGTCGCTACCGGCAGGAGCGATTTCCCGAACCAAATAAATAATGTCCTCGTTTTCCCAGGTGTCTTCAGAGGTTTGTTCGACTATCATATCCCGCAAGTTACCGATGGCATGAAAATCAATGCGGCTATGGCATTATCCGAAGTCGTCACGCCACAACAATTGTCGCCGGATTACATCATACCCGATCCGTTCGGCAGAAACGCCTGCGCCGCCGTTGCCAAGTCGTTCGCGAAATTCAAATGATGGTGATGTTCTTTTTCTGCGTAGTTGAAATATATGGGCGTTGCAGAATATCTATTACTATAGGGATATAGACAAAAACGAGATCGATTTGCTGATTTGAAGCGGGGAGGACTTCTATCCGATTGAAATCAAGAAATCCGCAATTACCGTTGAGTTCCGACAAGAATTATTCCGCCCTTCTCAAGCTCTTTGGGATAGACAAAAGTCAAATGTTTTCTATCTTTTGAACTTACATATTT
>CAMOXM010000117.1:0-3803 GCA_946629155.1 uncultured Spirochaetaceae bacterium
GAGCGATATAGTGAAGAATCCGCATGAGCTCGCGGAGTTCGAGGATTTTATGAATCAAGATAGGATGCTTCTCATTTCAAAGGCGGTTTCTCCCGACAATGAGGCGCTGAAAATAAGAGGCAGCATGGAGAGGATAGCCGATTATAGGAAGAGGATATCGAAGGCCAGGATGCCGTATTCTCCCGATATAATGCTTTTCGCGAGTCTGTCGGCATATACTCCCAAGTTCCCGTTTTTCGAAGGTGGCTGGAACACGGATGGGAATTGGCAGGGAACCGTCGGATTGACCTTGTCAGGCGTGCTTTTCGACGGCTTGAGGCAATACAGGCTGAATGATAGCGCCGCGCTTTCGAAAGAGGCTGAAATCGAGAACACGAGGAAAGCGGTCAAAGATATCGAATCGACTTTCATATTCGCACTCAACAATATGGAAGCGCAAATAGCGCAAGTGAAATTCAAGGATGCGAAGCTAAGGGAAAAGACCGCGGCGTTCGAAGATGCGAGATTATCGTATGAAAGCAGAAACATATCCCGAATCGACTATCTTGCCGCTGAGATAAAAAAGGCTAGCGCTGAGGTCGGGCTTCAGAAGGAATACTTGAAATTGCTCGCGAATTATTACTTGCTGAAATTCTACGCGGATTGAGCGGCGTTTTTGAAAAACCGAAAGCATCTTCGAGCAGCAGTTTTCACAAGCATTATGAAAGGAAGAGGAACAATGAAGAAGGATGACAACAGCCGAAACGGCAGGGCGGAGGGGAGAGACGGCAAAATCAGAACCTCCATATTCACATTCAACAAACAAGACTATGAACTGAAATACGTGTCGAAGCTTTCCAGTAAAAAGCGAAGAGCGCTTATCAGGTACGTTTTTTTCGTCCTATTCGTCGTGGGCGGATACTTTGGCCTGAAGGCTTTTTTCAACAGCAGGAAAACGATAGAATACGCAAGCCCCGCCCCTGTAGTGACGGTTGCGAAGCCGACTATAATGCAAATAAGGAAAAACATATCCGTGAATGCTTACGTGCAATCGGATTCGATGGTTCCCGTAGTGCCCTTTGTTTCGGGAACGATAACGGAATACCCGATAAAAGTCGGCGATTCCATATCGGAGGGGGATTTGATAGCCGTCATCGACGAGAAGCCGTACAAGGAACAGCTGGCGCAAGCGGAAGCGGCATATCTCGGATACCTTTCGACATTCGAAAGGGTTGAAAAGCTCTATAATGCGAATGCCGCTTCGCAGCAGGACTACGATTCGGTCAGAGCGCAGAAAGACGCTTACGAGGCGCAATACAATCTTGCAAACATACAGCTTGGCTACACTAGAGTGACCGCGCCAGTCTCAGGGACCATTCTGAAAGCCCCCGTATCGAAGGGCTCTGTCGGTTCGACGACCATTCCCGTAGCGGTTATTGCGGATTTAGACGAACTTGTCGTCAAGGCCAACATACCTGAAAAATATTTTTCGCTGTTCATAGATCGCCAAAAGGACATCTCCGCTGATGTCATAAGGCCGGCGGCAAGAGGCATAAACGAGGAAGTGGTCGTTCCTGTGAAGGTCAGATCCGTTTCGCCTTATGTGGAAGCGAAGGCCAAGACTTTCGAAGTGACTTTCGACTTGTCGGATCATTCGAAGCTGTTTCGACCTGGAATGTTCGTGAAAGTCAATATAAATTATGATATGACGGAACCGGTGCCGGCGATAAGCCAAAAAGCGAGGAAGAACGACGGATCCGTTTACATATACGACGAGAACACGCTCAAGGTCACTTGGATAGATCGGATAAACCTCAGCGAAAACGATGATTATTTCGAGGTTCCCTCCCAATATGGAAACACATTTTTCGTGATTTCCGGACAGAACAAGCTGTTTGACAATCAGGAAGTGAATGCTTTTCCGGACGATGCCTCAAAAAATCAGGTGAACGGAGGCAAATGATGAAAATATCCAGAATAGGCGTGACGCGGCAGGTGACGGTGGGAATCCTGCTGATATCCGTTTTGCTGTTCGGCTTGTATTCTTTGAGTGGAATGAATCTTGAGTTCTTCAGCAATATCTCCACGCCTGAAATCAAAGTCGCGGCCGTATATCCCGGTGCAAGCGCGGAGGATGTGAAAAAGGATGTCGTAGAAATCATGGAGGACAACTTCGCAACGATTCCGGGACTTAAGGAGATAACATCACAATGCACCAATTCGCTTGGAATAATAACGATTGCGTTTCAGGACGGAATAGATCCATACGACCAACTGGGTGAAGTCCAAAACAGGATTTCCGATCTTGCGGGCGATTTGCCGAAAAACCTGCAAGGCACGCCAAGAGCCATAGTCGGCGGAGTCGAATTGCTGCCCGTGATTTCATTTACGGTCGAAGGCGGATCCGACATACTTTCGGTGTCCGAATACGTAAAGGACACGCTGAAGCCGCGAATCACGAAAATCCCCGGCGTGTCAAGCGTGAGCATTTCCGGAGACCAGGAGCTCAGGGTCGATATAAGGATCAGGACCGAGGATTTGGCCAGCAAGGGCATATCGCCGCTCACCGTGTATCAGATCCTTTCCTACAGCAATACGGACTTGCCGATAGGAACCGTGGATTACAAGAATAAGACCGTTGATCTGCGATATGACGGAACATATACTTCGATAGATGAGATAAAAGAGCTGCCTGTGGGGAGCGATGACGAAGGTAGGATAATTCGCCTTTCGGACATAGCGGATGTTCGCCTCGTTCCCGCTGAGGCTGAATATTACGTTTCAAGCCGAAGCGGAAAACAGCTTCTAGTAGAAATCTGCAAAAGGTCGGACGGCAATACGGTGAAGATCGCGAACAGCGTCAAGAAGATATTGGGCAAATCGGAAGCGGAGACGAGGCATGCGATCAAATACAACATGGTGCAGGATGACAGCCGGCTCGTAAGGGCTTCGTTGAGGACGGTGATCCTATCGGGGATTCTGGGCGTTATCGCTGCGATTTTCATAGTTTACATTTTCATAGGGGATCTGACAGCGACATTCATAATCGGACTCTCCATTCCGCTTTCCCTTCTTCTGACATTCATAGCGATGCGGCTCACGGGAATCTCCATAAACCTTATGAGCCTTGCCGGCATCGTAGTCGCTCTCGGCTCGATAATAGGCGGATCCATAGTCATATTGGAGCAGGTCTATAAATACTACGACGATCGCAGCAATCCGCTTTCCTTGAATGATTCCATATTCAAGGGGACCGACGAGGTCGCAGGCTCCGTTCTTGGAAGCACGATGACAACCATAGTCGTATTCATTCCGATAGCCATGCTTTCCGGTCTCGTAGGAAAGATTCTCCATGATGTCTCCCTGACTTTCATATTTGCGATGTCGGCATCGCTGATCGTTGCGATAATCGTAGTTCCGTACTTTATGAAATTGATATTGAAAGATAATGTCAATGACAGGAGAACAGTCAGGAAAACGCTATTTCTCGAATGGATAGAAAAGCTTGAAAAGGCTTATGAGACAAGCGTAAGATGGGCTTTGGATTGCAAATACTATATCATGCTGCTATCCGCTACGCTTCTCGCGTTCACGATCTATTCTTTCTCTTCGCTGTCGATGGCTTTCATACCATCTACGGATAATGACGATTTGTTCGTGACGCTTGAATTTCCGACTGGTTATTCTCTTGGGGAGACTTCGAACGGGATGAGCGTGGCGAAAAGGGTGATTTCGGAGAGTATTCCGGAAATAGAGAACATCATATATTTCACGGGCAAAAGCGATGACTTGGCGAACATTTCCTCTGTTGCAACCGATAACAT
>CAMOXM010000118.1:0-3794 GCA_946629155.1 uncultured Spirochaetaceae bacterium
GACGCCCTTGCCGGGAGTAGCGTAGAAGGGAGCGCCGGGAGCGAACATGACGGTTTCCTTATTGTCGTCGAAAGAGGAGAGGAGCCAGCTTTGGAATTCGTCCGCATCTTCGATCGGAAGGGCGGCCATGATGTAGAATGCGCCTGCTGGAACCGAAACCTCCACACCGGGTATCTTTTCCAATTCCGATACCGCGACGTCTATTCTTCTCTTGTATTTCTCGCAGAGTTCCTTGGAATACTTTTCGGTTATCCCGTCGAACAGAGCGATGGCTCCCGCCTGGTTGATCGTAGATACCGAGAGCCTAGCCTGCGCGAATTTCAAGGAATTCTGAATTATGTCGTTGTTCCTCGATATGAGAGCGCCGATTCTCGACCCGCAGCATGAGAACCTCTTCGATGCCGAATCGATGACTACCACATTTTCGTCGTAATCCCTGAATTGCAGCGCCGAAGAGCTTTTCTGCTCCTTGCCGAAGTAGATTTCACGATAGACCTCGTCGCAAATAAGGAAGATGTCGTTTTCCCTGCACAATTCGAGCATATCGAGCATCTGTTTGTCGCCGATAGCCGTTCCCGTGGGATTGTTGGGGTTTGAAAGCAGCAATGCTTTCGTTTTTCTCGTAATAAGCTTTCCTATCTTCTTCGGATCGGCATAGAAATAATCCTCGCTGTGCAACGTGTGTATCGGCTTTATCACCCCGCCTGCGGCATTGAATATCGTGGCGTAATTCGGATAGAAAGGCTCGGGGATGAGAACTTCATCCCCATAATCCATCGTGCAGATGGCGGCAAACAGCAGGGCTTCGCTTCCGCCGGTCGTAATCACGACATTGTCCTTCGTTATATCCTGTCCTATGCTTTTGTAATATTTCACGACGGCGGCGAGCAGATCTTCGCTTCCCTGACTTGGCGCATAGGCGTCCGTTTTGGAATTGAACCCCCTTATCGCCTTGAAATACTCCTTAGGGGTTTCTATGTCCGGCTGACCTATGTTGAGATGATAGATGCTTATTCCGCGATTCTTCGCTTCGATGCTAGCCTTATAGTATTTTCTCATCGGAGAGAAATCCGATTGCAATGCCTTTCGGGATAACTTCATTTCTTCGATAACCTCAAATGCTATCTATTATATCTAAAAGAGGGGTTTTTTCAAAAGTGCAGTTCATGCCGGATGGATTGGCATTTTTGACAAATTAGCATATTTTCATAAAATACAATGATACTTTTAACATTAGAATTTTGAAAAGAGCTTTGAGAACCTCTTCAGAGCAACTTGCAAATTGTGGAGGGCGCTTTTACTATGCAAAAGAAGATAAAAGTTGCGGTAATGGGTGCGACCGGCGCGGTCGGTCAGGTTTTTTTGTGGATGCTCGCCGATCATCCTTGGTTCGAGATCGAATATCCAGTGGCTTCTTCCGCCAGAGCCGGCATGACTTACGCAGAGGCTGTCCATTGGGTTCTTCCGTTTGAGATGCCGGAGAAAATAGGCAAGCTCCAGCTTAAGGATTTCAACATGAACGCCATGAAGGAAGCAGGCGTGAAAGTGGTTTTCTCCGCTCTTCCGGCAAATGTCGCCGCCGAAGCCGAGCCGCAGCTTAGAGACGAGGGGTTCTGGGTCTTTTCAAACGCTGCGAGCCTCAGATACGATAGCGATGTTCCCATCATGATTCCGGAGGCGAATTACGAGCAGCTTTCATTGATAGAAGAGCAGGGCTACCCTAAGAGCGGTTTCGTGATAACGAATGCGAATTGCGTTACTACAGGGTTGGCCATGGCTCTTGCTCCTCTTAGGAAGTTCAAGATAAAAAGCATAAGCATCTGCTCATACCAGAGCGTTTCGGGCGCAGGCTATCCTGGCCTTTCCTCGTTTGATATTACGGATAACTGCATTCCCTATATCAACGGGGAGGAGGACAAAATAATCAAGGAAGTCCAGAAAATACTTTCCATAAAGTGCGAGGTCTATCCTTATTGCGTCCGCGTTCCTGTCATGTTCGGTCATCTTGAGGCGATTTGGCTGGAATTCGAGCAGAATGTGGAAACGGACGACATAGTCAAGGCGTGGGACGAGTTCAAACTTCCTTTCGCAACGCCATCCAGTCCCGTCAAGCCGGTTGTCTATAATCCTGCCACGACTTTCCCGCAGCCCAAATACGCATTTTGGGGCGAGCCGCGCGGAATGGTGGTATATACGGGGCGTCTGAAGAAGATGCATAATAAGATAGGATTCATCTGCTTGGTGAACAACATAGTCAAGGGAGCCGGAGGCGGATCGATACAGAACGCCGAGGTGTTCCTCAAGCAAAAGGGGCTGGTGAAATGAAAGTAGTCATGGCGAATGATCATGGCGGAGTAGAACTCGCCAAAAGGTTTCTCGATTATCTCAATCAGGAGAGCATTGTCGTGACCTATCTCGGCGTCGATTCCGCCGAGAAGTCGGTGGATTATCCCGATATGGCCGATAAGGCGGTTGCGGAATATGATAGGGGAAACTACGATTTCGGAATCCTTGTTTGCGGAAGCGGAATAGGCATTTCGGTCGCTGCGAACAAGCATAGCGGAATAGTCTGCGCCCTTCCTCAGAACGAGGATGTTGCCATATTGTCGAGAGAGCATAACGGTGCGAATTTCATTGCTTTCGGCGGGCGGGTAAACTATCCCGACGATCCCGTTTCGATGCTCGACAGGTTCTTGCATACGCCCATGTCCTTGGAGGACAGGCATGTGAGAAGAAGGGAGCGGCTTTTCAAGTAGATAAGGTCTCTTCAAAGCATCTTCCTTCGCCGCGCTTGCTCTTCCGCTTCATTATGCCGTTTTCGAAAGTTGAATAAAGAATCTCCGATACTACCGGTGGAATGTGGAATCAGTTTACGAAGATAATCACATCATAATCATAAACAAGGAAGCGGGAGAAATCGTACAAGCCGACAAGACTGGCGACAAGTGTCTTACGGACGATGTCAAAGCCTATTTGAAAGAGAAGTACGACAAGAAGGGGAATGTCTTTCTGGTTCCGGTACATCGCATAGATCGTCCCACTTCGGGTCTCGTGATGTTCGCCAAGACGGACAAAGGCTTGTCGAGGTTTTCCGAGTGCTTTCGCAAAAACGCCGTATCCAAGTCCTATTTGGCTATCACGGACGGTGTCTTCGAGAATGAGGAGGGAGAGCTTAGCGATTATCTTGCAAAGGACGAAGCGCAGAACAAGTCGTTTGTCGTAGGACCGAATCATCATGATGCGAAGATCGCGAGGTTGGGCTATAAGCATATCGCCGATTCGAAAAACTACCATTTGTTTCGGGTCGCCCTTTTCACAGGAAGGCATCATCAGATAAGGGTGCAATTTTCGCAAAGGGGCGTTCACATAAAAGGCGATGTCAAATACGGAGCCAGACGCGCAAACGACGATCAGAGCATTTCCTTGCATGCGTTCAGCTTGGAATTCAAACATCCAGTGAGCGGCAATGATGTTTGCGTGCGCGCATGGCCTTTGTCGAAGTCGGAATCAGAATCAAGGCTTTGGGATTATTTCAAGCAGACGCTTTCGGACGACCCGCTCTGCAATCCGATTCCTTTAGGGTGATTGATATGGCTGATATGGCGAAGACGGGCGACATTGCAAAGGAAGGAAAAAGCCTAGGTGAAAAGCTGTCTTTGTCTTCGGCTGCGATCAGCGTTGTCTCATGCGCCGTTTCCGCCGTGTCGTATCGGCTTTACAAGATCGAATGGCTGCTTTCCTGCGCAATCGCATCCGGTACGGTGGCATACCATCTGATTTCCAGATTTGTCGTT
>CAMOXM010000119.1:0-3765 GCA_946629155.1 uncultured Spirochaetaceae bacterium
GAATCGCAAATGAGAGCGACCTGGCAAGGCAGAGCCGTCAGCAAATCGGCAATGGCGGAAGTGCGAAAAGGAACATACATGGCCTTTCCGCCACTACCCTCCGTCGAAGTGTAATCGGGAACAACGAACGAACCGGAACCGCTTTGTCCATGACCTGAATAGTACAAGACCAGCAAGTCGTCCGAATCGAGAGCATCGTAATCGTCGGTTCCTGTTCCGAAGCTTCTAAGAAGCGCTGTTATGTTTCCATGCGTGGGGGCATATCGGCTATCCTTGTCCGTCAGGACGTCGTTTCCATCTATGGCATCAAGCATGAGAAACAATCTGTTTTCTATTTGCTTGACGTCCAGAGCATGTTTGTAGAGCATGCAAAATTCTCCGACATCCCTGGTTGTGGATAGAAGCCTTCCGCCGCCATAATCCTTATAATTGCTTGCTATTCCAACCACATAGACTTTCGAGGTAGTCGGAATCCCGAATGAGCAAGAACCGAAAAACGAAAAAACGGCAAAAACGATAAGAGCGACTGCCTTATACGCCGTAGAACGCTTTTGCGCTGTCGAATGCTTCTGCGCCGTCGAATGGCTGCCGCTATGCGCTTGCGCTTCCAATAATCTCATACTTGCACCATCAAATCAATAATCGCCCGTAAACATCGCAGAGAAATCGAGCCCGATGCCGAATTCATCGGCATACGAACCTCTTATGTATTCGAACCTAAGGCCCAGAACGCCCTTTGCCTTTCCATCCGCAGCCTCAAACGCCTTGAAGCCGAATCCGGCATCAGCGCCTAAGATCATAAATGAATTGCCATTGTCTGAAAAAAAGCCGCTGCCTATGACAAAATCGGCGAACACGCTCCAAGCGTCATCAAAAGTCACTTTCGGCTCGATTTTAGCCATGAAAAAATACCTTTTTCGAAGGACATCGAACAAATCGTTATCGGAAACAATGTCATGCGTCAGCCCCGCCTTCAATCCGAGCGAAAAAGGATTGCTTATGCAGCTTTCCCAAAACACCTCCTCTGCGAATTGAAGCTGATTGAAATCCTGCCTTCTGCTTCCTCCGCTCCATTCCTGATACGAGGTGATATGATTGTATTTCGGTCCGACGGAAAGCCCTATGCCGTAATCGGACGCTTTGGATAAGGAAAAATACGGCACAATCAGCAAAGCCGCGACAATAAGAGCTCTTCTTGGGGCTCTCTCACCGAATATCAAGGAAAAGCGTCTCATCTATGACCGTGCGCGCTTCTGCCATGCTTGCGGTTGCGCTGCTTCGAATGATGACGACCGCCGGAATGCTTGCCTGCAGGCTTTTGGCTGCTATCATGACGGGAATCCTTATGTTTGGAGCCCGAAGCTCCCGGAAACGACAGCCCGAACGGCTTGACCCAGCTCTCTAGGACAGGAGACACCAAATGCGCATAAAGCCTGTTCGTCCTGACGATTTCAGATGCAATGATATAGGATGCCATCTCTCCTCGAGGCTTGTAAAGCGAGGACGAGGAAATGAAAACATGAGGAAGAAACGGTGATGCGAATTCCTTAAGCCCCACCCTTTTGCATATAAATTGCTTCAAACCCGCCATTATACAAAGCAGATATTCCTTCTCGCTGCAATCATCCATGACCGGAATCTTCTTTTCCGCAAGCATTTCCTCAAGCTGCTTTTTTATGCTCGCGATCTCGAACATGGTGGCCTTGTCGAGATACATGTCCTCGCACCACTTATCCTGCCCTTGCGTATCGCCGTTGAACGAGGAATAATGCTCGAAGAGATCCAGAAGCGAAATGTAGTCGCCAAGCTCGCTTTCGAATTTCCTATGCCTCTTTCTCGCAACAGACGTATCCTCGTCGGACCTGAGAAAAGGAGATTTAGTGGAAAGAAACGACAATATGGTCGTGATGTTGGACAAAGCCCCAGGATACTTGAACACGCTTTCGGCAAGAATTCTGGCCGGCCTGACGGGAAGCGGAAACATCGACATGAACTTTCCTATTCCGCTGAGCTCCCTATCGCCTACCAAGGCATCGAGGAACCTGAGCGTTTTCAAAGCCGACGATATGCTTTCCCTGCTTACGTTCGATATGAAAGGAAAGCTTTCTATGTCCTTTATCCCCAAATCAAGCATTCGAAGCACCACTTCGCTCAAATCCGAATTCTTGATCTCGGGTTCGGGATACATAGACATCGAATTGAAGTCATCCTCACTGTAAATCCTATAGCACGTTCCCTCGCAAACCCTGCCTGCGCGTCCTTGTCGCTGAAGAGCATTGCTTTTGGTTATCTTTTTCTCCAAAAGGCTCTGCGAGAAATTCGACTGGTTGTAGTAATTTATCTTGACCAGCCCGGAATCGATCACCACCTTTATCCCGTCAATGGTTATCGACGTCTCCGCAATATTCGTGGCGACCACTATCTTGGTCTGACCGGGCTTTGTGGGAATAAACACTTTCAACTGGTCGTCCTTAGACAAATGCGAATACAAGGGATAGATTATGACATCGAAATCCTTAAGGACATAATTGAGCTTCGAGCAAGTCCTCTTTATGAGCCTCTCGCCCGGAAGAAACACCAGGATATCGCCGGCGCGTTTTCTTATCGCATCCTCGGCGATTTCCGTTATCCTGCCTATGAGCTGCTCGTCCCTTTCCGCCACGGTCAGTTCTTCGTCCAACGGCGAATACCTGACATCGACAGGAAATGATTTGCCCTCGATCGAAACTATGGGCGCTTCGCCGAAATATTCGGAAAAAAGCGCCGTGTTGATCGTAGCAGATGATATTATGACTCTGAGATCGCCTCTTTGCGCCAAAAGGTTCTTGAGAAGACCCAATATGAAATCTATATTGAGCGACCTCTCGTGCGCCTCATCCACCATCACTATCGAATAGCTTTCGAGAAGCGGGTCGTTCTTGATTTCCTCAAGCAGCATCCCATCCGTCATTATCTTGATCTTAGTGGCGGATGTCGTTTCGTCGAAGAAGCGAATCTTGCACGCCACCTCATCATCCGTTATGTCGAGCTGATCCTTTATGAAGGAGCAGACATTGAGGGCGGCTATGCGGCGCGGCTGGGTAATCGCAATCTTCTTGACGCCGAGATATCCGCTTTCATGCAAAATAATCGGTATTCCAATCGTCTTGCCGCTGCCCGTAGGACTTTCGACGACCACTACCGGGTTATTCTCAAGCGCGTCCAGAATGCGATGACGCTCGCCATATACAGGAAATTCCCGATATTTCTTCATGCGAATCAAAGATCGAATTCGGATTCGTCGGCGATAAGCGAATTCTCGCCAAGCGTTTCCTTGGTCAGCTCTCCGAGATCATCGTCATCGCTCATATCGTCATCGGAAGCCTCTTCGATATCGTCGATATCCTCCTCGGAGACCTCATCGGAGGACATGGCCTCGTTGAACTCCCTCTCGTCCTCTTCGCTTTGCCTCTTATCCTGATACTTGATATTGCTCTCGATTATCTCCTCATCTTCCTTGCCCTCTTCATAGACCAATATTCTGGAGCAATACGGACAGAATTGTATCTCCTTGTTCTCGCGAACGACATTGACGAATTGATCCGGCAGCTGCATGTGACATCCTTGGCATATTCCGGATTTGAGGCCTACAGATGCCAGCCCGCCCTTGTTCCTTATGATTCTTTCGAACTTATACAGCAGATTGGGATCTATTTTGGCGGAAGCCTTCTTTTTTCTTTCGAGAGCCTTGTCACAGATCGGAAGAGCACACGTCTGAACTCCAGC
>CAMOXM010000120.1:0-3654 GCA_946629155.1 uncultured Spirochaetaceae bacterium
TGATGGCGCCGGCAGGACTTTCGCGCTCATGCCCTGCGGCCTGGCTCACCCGTATGCATTTCGCGAAAGGGCGCTTGCTTCGAAGATATACTCCGCTGGCGGAGGCTTTGTCAGTCAATTCTTGTGTGATGAGGAGCCTTACAAGTGGAATTTCCATTACCGCAACCGCATCCTCGCGACGATAAGCGATGCGACCGTAATAGTTCAGGCACCGCGCCAGAGCGGAGCGCTGATAACGGCGTCGGACGCCCTCGATTGCGGCAAGGATGTGTTCGTGCATTTCTCCGGCTCCGGAGCGGATAAGTCCAGGGAGGGGACGCAGGCCCTCATAAACGACGGGGCGATGACCGTTTCCGGCTTGGCCGATTTGTCGAGCCACACTTTCGGCGCCTTCAGAAGCGATGAGACCATAGCAGAGATACCTTTCGACGCCATCCGCGACTATCTGGCGTCGGCGGGATCCGGCGAGAGCGTCTATCGCTATGCTGACAGGTATTACAGGTTCGTGAAGCGCGGCGAAAAACTCTAAGCATGATGGGTGAAGGGGGTGTGAGGTTTTTCATCTCGAAAACCGCAAGCATCTTCGAATAACAGGTTTTTAGAAGCGCCCGCAAATGAACAAAACGGTAATGTTAGCTGGACTTTTTATTTTTCAATCAAGTCCTCAATCGTGCAGCCAAGCGCCTTTGAGATGTTATATAATGCTTCAATGCTTGCTTTGTTGATATCTTTGCGACGCTGTTCGTACATTTGAATCGAACGAAGGCTCACTCCTGAAACGTTTGAAAGCTCCGTTTGGGTGTAACAGTGCAAGGAACGAACTCGTTTGAGATTCGTAAGGTTTTTTCAAAACTAATTTCAAAACGTTGCGAAGCCTATTCCGGCGCAAGGCGTTCCCCTCCGAAACGGGCTAATACTTTGTGCATATGCCCGTTTCGAAGGGGAATCCGCAGGACTTGCGGCTTGCACCGGAAGAGCGAACAGCGCGAAGGAAGGAGTTTTGAAAAAACCTCAAAAATGCGCTTGCGGGTCATGGAAGCCGAAGTCCGAGGAAACCGCAAGTGATCTGTCGTCAGTCGTAGAGCCGCTTGCGGAGTTGAGTTCGGCGTGGAGATATTCAACAGGCTTCGCCCATGAGGCAAGTGTGAAGCCACGCAATAGAGACCGGTCATCGCATTTTCCAAACCCAAGCGATAGCGCTTGTTTTTTTACATTCCAAAACTTTGAAAAGCAACCTTTTTTATGCTATTATCTAATGCATACAAAGCGAATCCATGGTGTTGCTGTCGCTTTATCAAGTTGCATTCAGGCCGCAGGTAATCATGCTTCGCCATCACAGGAGAATCTTATGTCATTGTCATGCAAAAATCTCAGGAATGTCGCCATAGCCGGCCATAACGGCACGGGAAAGACGTCTTTGAACGAATCGATTCTGTTCTGCACGAACGTCATTGCGAAGAAGGAGAGTGTGGAGTCCGGACGCACGGTGAGCGATTTTACGGATGAGGAGATTTCCAAGAAGATAAGCGTGCACACCTCGTTTTCCTTTTTCAAATACGGCGATATCACCGTCAATCTCCTTGATATGCCCGGAACAGCCGATTTCGTGGGCGAATGCGTTTGCGGCTTTCGTAGCTGCGAGTCGGCGATAATGCTCATCGATCCGAAAATCGGACCTCAGATCGAGACGTTCAAACTTTGGAGAAGGCTGGAATTGAGAAATAAGCCCAGACTTGTCTTCCTGAACAAGATGGACAAGGACGATTCGGATTTCGATGGCGTGCTGGCGAAGATAAAAGAGGACTTCCATAACGATTTCCTCGTCTTCTCGCTTCCTATTATCAACGGCGGCAAATTCGCCGGCGCGTATGATTTGCTTCATGATAAGGCGTATTCATGCGCTGAAGGGCAGAAGGAGAAGGAGATTCCGGTTCCAGAGGACATGAAGGCTAAGAGAGAAGAGATCTATCAGCAGATGATTGAAAAGGCGGCTGAGAGCGATGATGCGCTTATGGAGAAGTTCTTCGAAGAGGGGACTCTTCCGTACGAGGACGTCATCAAGGGTCTTGGCACATGCTATTCGCAGAATCTGTTCGTCCCCGTGATGGCTGGAAGCGCCCAGCTGAATTCCGGAATCGTCGCCTTGCTTGATTTCATACGCGACATCGCTCCAAACCCCGAGGGCAAGCGCGACTACAAGTATGATGCCAATAAGGCGAGGATCAATGCTTATATTTCAGAGCAGGGTCAATTCTCCGGATACGTTTTCAAGACGGTTATCGACCAGTTCTCCGGAAAGCTGAGCTATGTCAAGGTCGTGACTGGCTTCCTCGGCGTCGATACCGAATACTCGAGCACCTTGTCCTCTAAGAAGGAGAAGCCTGGAAAACTTTACAAATCCATCGGAAAGAAGCTGGTCGAGGTGAACGAACTCATAACGGGAGACATCGGAGTTATAGCGAAAAGCCAGGGATTGGAAACTAACGCTACGCTGGCGCAGGGCGTGGTCGATAAGACAGTCTATGCATCACTCATGTTTCCATCTCCCACATATAGCCTTGCTTTGGTGGTTCCCAACAAGCAGGACGAGGTCAAGATAACGGAGTTCCTCAAGAGGGTGTGCGCGGAGGATATGACCTTCCGTCTCGAATACAATGCGGAGACTTCCGAAACCACAATACATGGGATGGGTGAAATACAGGTCGGCATGATTCTCGACAGGATAAAGGACAAGCTCAAGATAACAGTCCAGACAAAGCTTCCGGAAATAGCCTATAGGGAAACCATAACGAAGCGCGTTCCTCTTACGGAATACACTCATAAGAAGCAAACCGGCGGACATGGGCAGTTCGCACGCGTGGTCATAGATGTGGAGCCGCTTCCGAGGGGCGAGGAATACAAGTTCGCCAATGTCATCAAGGGCGGAGCGGTTTCCAAAGGGTATGTTCCAGGAATAGAAAAGGGTCTCCACGATGCTATGCAGGAGGGCTTCTTGGCGCACTATCCGATGGTAGATGTTTCGATAACGTTGGTTGATGGAAAGGAGCATCCGGTGGATTCGTCTGAAATGGCATTCAGGATGGCTGCATCCGGTGCGTTGAAAGCTGCGCTGTCGAAGGCCGGCGCCGTGCTTCTCGAGCCTTTCTCGAAGGTGTGGATTTATGCCGACGAAACCTATATGGGAGATATTCTCAGCGATATTTCCACGCGTAGGGGAAGGGTTATCAGCGATGAAAGCCTCGGAGGCGGAATGAGGAAGATATACGCCGAATTCCCCGATGCTTCGCTTAGGGATTACTCTATCGCTTTGAAATCGATTACCAGCGGCACGGCGAGCTTTGATACGGAGCCTTCCCATTACGAGGTTCTTCAGGGCAAGCTTGCCGAAGATGTCATTGCTGCAAGAAACAAGGCGCAGCAATAAGTCGGGTTCAAGACTAGGATTTCGCTTTGGCTTCGTGAGAAATGCCTCACTCGATGAATATACTTTTCGCTGCAAACGACCCGATAGCTTTCAGAACGCTTGAGAGCGTTTGCGGCTGTTTCAATGTGGTTGGCGTCCTGTCCGGAAAGGGCAGGGCCGAACCTCAAATCGCCGCTTTCGCCAGACAAAAAGGCATTCCAGTTCTTATTCCGGAAAGCTTGCGTCAGGAG
>CAMOXM010000121.1:0-3651 GCA_946629155.1 uncultured Spirochaetaceae bacterium
AATAATCTGTTCAATGATGCAGCCAGTGGCGGATTCGGCAATGAGGCTGGCAGACACGTAGTCGAGGCAAATTCCCACTTTGTAGGAGCCGTCGGCGACTCTATTGTGCGTTGCCGTGGTTCCGGACTCGAGTTTCGTGCCGTTGGCATGCAGCGCCCTGAAGAACGGCTCGCCGTACTTTTCGCTCTGCATCATCGCAGTCATCCAATATTTCGTCGTGGAAGCCTGATCCGGATCCGTCATTATGATCTGATTCTTCCATTTCGGATCGAGGAGCTCGTTCCATGTCTTTGGCGCTTCGCTATCTTTCACAAGCGCTGTGTTCCATGCGATTCCCATCGTAACGAGCCTGCCAGCCGTGTAATACCCGTCCTTATCGATGTATGTCTTGGCAATATGGGCTTCTTCAGGCGAGGAATACTTTTCCAGCCAGCCTTGCGCCTTGAATTTCTCGTAGTCGCAAGGATCTCCGAGCCACACCACATCGGATGCGATCTGGCCGCCTTGCGCTTCAGTCGTCATCTTGGTGAGAACTTTTCCGCCGGATGCGAAATAATATTCCATGTTGATTCCGGGATATGCCTTCTCGAATGCTTTCTCGACAGCCTGAAGCTGAGCTTCCTGCATCGACGAGTAAAGCATGACCTTTCCGGAGTAGGTTTTGCCCGAAGCCGCCTTTGACGTTTCCCCTGCAGAAGCCGAACCGGACTTCTTGCTGCAAGACATTGCAAGGAAAAGAACAATAGGAAGCACTAGAAAAATAGCGAAAGATTTCCTCATATTGATCTCCTTATTTTTTTGGCATCGACCGAAAAAGGAAAGCAAAAATTTTTCGCCTTCATGCTTCCGAATCTTTGCCATATTGAAACATATTCTACAATATTATCTTAGGAAATACAAAGTTGTTCTATCGCTCTTTAGGATGGCGAATTAGCAAGCCCTAATAGCAACACCGCGATTTTTCGCGACATAAACGAATAAAGCCCCACAATCCTTAATAATGGTGTCAAGCAAAATCACTATCAGAGAGGAAATATGGGGTACGATAATATTAGCATTTTCGAAAGAGAATGCATATAAGGGCTTTTTGCAAGGTCAAAGCTGCGCCGGAATCGCCATGAACTTGAAAAGGAGCGAATCGACGATCTCAAGGGAATTGAAAAGCAATTCCGGGAACGGGAACTATTCTCCGATGGCTGCAAAGGGCAAATACGAATCGAGGAGCGATAAGTGCAAGATGGACATCGAGAAGCTCGACAAGACCATAGGCTGGACCGCTTTCATACCTTTTTCAAGCGAATTCAGGCGGCTTTGCGGACCGAATTCCGAAAAACCTTCTCTTCGGCAGAAAATCGGCGGTAAATAGAAGCGCCCTAAATACATTCTTGAGGTTTTTTCAAAACTCCTTTCTTCACGCTGTTCGCTCTTCCGGTGCAAGCCGCAAGTCCTGCGGGTTCCTCTCCGAAACGGGCTGCTATACTGCGAGACGCCGATGACGCAATTATAATCAAAAAGACAAGCCGAAATTGAGAATCGAACTCAAGACCTGCTCATTACGAGTGAGCTGCTCTACCGCTGAGCTATTTCGGCGAAATAACTTTTCTAATACTACTCTTTTTTGAAAAATAATCAAACTATGGATGTTCTTATGGCGATTTTTATGAAAATTTGCTATAATAATACGCCTATATGGAAAGGACATTGAATAAAGGGAGCATGATAACCGGAACTCCGTGGAAACCGATTGCGCGCTTTGCGTTTCCGGTCCTGATCGGCTCCCTTTTGCAACAATTGTACAACACGGTCGATACCATCGTCGTCGGGAATTTCTCCGGCGAAGCGGCTTTGTCGGCGGTGGGGACGACAAGCAGTTTCACATTTCTGTTTTTGGCGATAGCCATGGGTTTCTCGCTGGGAAACGGCGTCGTGGTTTCGCAAAGTTTCGGTGCAGGAGACGTCAGGCGCGTCAGGGAAGCGGCATCTACAGGGATAATACTGATCTTGTCGATGGGCGTGGCGATGAGCATTTTCGGATTTTTCATAGCGCGTCCTGCTTTAGGCGGATTCGTAAATGTTCCGGACGCTTTTCTATATCAGGCCGTATGCTATTTCCGCATATACGCCATCGGGCTCGTTTTTCAATTCGGATATAATGTATTCTCTGCGATATTGAGGGCTGTCGGCGATAGCGCGGCGACTTTGTATTTTCTTCTGATAGCATCCGTAGTCAATATAATATTGGATATAGTTTTCGTCGCAAATCTTAAATGGGGCGTTGCCGGCGCGGCATTGGCGACTGATGTTTCGCAGGCGATTTCATTCATAGCGGCGTATTTCTATATGAGGCGGAAATATGATGTCTTCCGCTATGGGATCAAAGACTACACATGGCGAACTGATTATGCCGTGCAGAGCATAAAGGTCGGATTCCCGATTGGCCTTCAGCTTGGCATCGTCGCATTCGGTCTTACTGCCATTCAGCGCGTTGTAAACAGTTTCGGTCAGATAATGACCGCATCATTTACTGTCGGGCAGCGCATAGAGATGTATCTTCATCTGCCGTGCAATTCCTTTCAGACGACTTTGGCGACCTATACGGGGCAGAATGTCGGCGCCGATAGGATGGATAGGGTCAAAAAGGGCGTTCGGCAGACGCTACTGATGTCTTTCGTCCTGACATTTGTAATCTCCGCTGCGGTTTGGCTTTTTGCCCGGGATATAATGGGTTTCTTTTCCATAAGCGACGACGCATCCGTTTTTTGCATAGATCATCTTCGGACAATCGCATATATCAATATCATACTTGCTTTGTATGTTCCGATTTTCGGAGTGTTCCAAGGGGCTAATCATAGCGGATTTCCGACATTCGTGGCAACTGCCGCTCTCGGGATAAGGGTTCTGGTGACATATCTTTTCTGCCGCAGCGATTTTTTCGGCTTTTCAATTTTGTGGTGGAACGGGCTTTTCGGATTCGGCACGGGATTCGCAGTGACATGGGCGTTTTATCTTTCGAACAGGTGGCAGAAAAACGCAAAAATACAAAAGAATTGAAAACTATATTATGTTGTTTTAATAATTACATTATGTTGACATAAATATCATATTTGAATAAACTTCTTAGCATGAACGCTTTTGAGTGCAAATATGAAGTCGGATATGAAATGGTGAACGATTCCGGTAGGATGAAGCCCAGGTCGTTGGTCGAATTGTTCATGGAAACGGCAGTCAAGAATTGCCTGTCGGTCGGTTACAGCGTTTTCGATATGCTGAAGGACAATTTGGGTTGGATTCTTCGCGGTGGGGAATATGCTGTAGGCAGGATGCCGATTTATGCCGAGAAGATAGCAATTAGAACATGGGTGTCCAAATGGTCGCCTTTTCAGGGCGTCAGGGAATTCGTGCTTTTGGACGAGAAAGGAAACCGAATCGTGAATTGCTCTTCCGTTTGGGCGATGATCGATCTGTTCAAGCGCATACCAAGCAAGGTGGCGGAAATATTCAGGAGCAAATGGAATTTCAACGAATCCAAGGCAATCGATTCATCCTTGATCAAAAGGCCGTTCGACATGGCGGATGTGGTTTCCAAAAAGGATTTCAAAGTGCTCAGGCGCGACATGGATTCGAACATGCATGTCCACAATCTCAGCTATA
>CAMOXM010000122.1:0-3629 GCA_946629155.1 uncultured Spirochaetaceae bacterium
CGGGGTTTTGGCTTTATATGTCGCAATTCCTCGCAGGGCTTGCAATCCTGTCCGTAGTTTTCTTCTATATATGCGTTGACAGAAGATCCGGCTATTATTTCTCGATTTCCGCTTTGTCCGCGCTTTTCGTGTCGAGCCTTTTGAAGCCTCTTGTGCGCGAGCTCCGACCTTATGCTCGCGATATGCGCATAAGAAACGCTGATCATTTGACCGCGACGGGATATTCCTTCCCATCCGGGCATTGTACGGGAATCTCCTCGACTTCGATGGCCTTCTTTTCGTATTATCGGGCAATCCTGTCTTATTACGCAGCGTATTTCTGGGTTGCAAACATATTCGCCATAATTTCGAGGATTGTTCTGGGAAGCCATTACCTTCACGATTGCATTGCCGGATTCGTCATAGGACTGATGATAGGGTATTTCATCCTGCAATTGAACGTGAGCTGCTATATTTTCTTTGAAAAGAAGAGCGTGTGGTTCGGCATGGTTTTGTTTGTCGCAGGTCTGAGCGGCGCGATTTTGGGGCAAATCGGTTTTCCTCTTTTCGTGCGAATGGAAAATGCTTTTCACTTTCTGAGCGCTATAGGGTGCATCGTGATGGGCGATTATCTTGAACGCCGGCTTATCGGTTGCACCTGCTATGCCAGAAACATGAAGAAATTCATAAGAATCGTCTTTTTCATCCTGACGGTGTGGCTGATATATGCGCTTTACTTTGCGACTTTCAGCCGAACAATCATAAGTTTTCATATTTTCGTAGTTCTGCTATCGTTCCACTACACCATAGGCTTCTCATGGCTTGGTTCCATGCTCATGCTGTTCGACAAGCAGGCGTGAGGCGAGGTTTTTCAAAAATTTCTCCCTTCGCGCCGCTCGCTCTTCCGAACAGGCTCGCTCTCCCTCGGGCTTCCGCGGCGTCTCCGCCGCGAATCCTTGCGGTGCAAGGCCTCGCGGCGCGGCCGCGCCTCAGGTTATGCTCCTATCGCCCGCAGGTGCTCGCCATCGTGTTAAGCCGACGAAAGCCTACGTAAAAACCATGCGGAGAGATTTGAGACGAGAGGCCGTCTATGCAGTTCCGACGCCAAGCAGGACAATACTTTGTGTATGGCCTGTTGCATCGGAGCGATTGAGCGACATATCGTCTCAAATATCTCCGCCATCGTACGACAAGTTGAATTTTTGAGGGGATTAAATCATAATAGAAGAGAGAAATACTACAGTGGATTCGTCTTTTCTGATATATGTTCTAAAGGTTGCGGCGCAGATAACATTATTGTCTTTGATGTTCTACCGGCTATATGTGGTTTTTCATCAATCGAAGGCAGTGGTGCTGATCTATGTTTTTCTTGCTTACGGATTCGTCCTGCTCTCCTCGCATTATCTGGACTTGCGCGTTCTCGAGGACATGCTCAAGTATTTGTTCGTGCCGTTTTTCATAGTCGTCGTCATCATATTCCAGGATGAGATAAAATCGTCTGTGAACAGCAGCCAGAGTTCGATAAAAATGATACGCAGAAGGGAGAACTTCGTTTCCGCTGCGGAATTGAAGGCGATGCTCGTGGCGTTGTATTCTTTAGCGGATATGAAGAGAGGCGCGCTGATTGTCATAAGGAAGAACGATACTTTGGATGACAAGATCAGGAACAGCTACACGAGGCTCGATTGCGACATAACCTCCAATATAATCATTACGATTTTCAGTTACGACACTCCGCTGCACGATGGAGCGCTGATAATAGACAGGAACCGCATCTCCCTTGCGGGCTGTGTTTTGCCGTCAAGCAGCAAAGGAGTGATAAAGTCCTCCGATTACAAGCCGTTTCTTGGTGAAAACGAGGGCGAGGAGAGCGAAAGCGGAGAAAGCGATGCCGGTGCGAGAAAGGATTCGCATAGGGAGGACAAGATATTCGGTACGAGGCATAGGGCGGCTATCGGGATTACGGAAGTGTCGGATGCGATAGCCATCGTGGTCAGCGAGGAATCGAGGGCGTTGTCCATTTGCTATGGCGGCGACATATATTATGATTTGAGTCAGGATGACGCCGCTGTTTTTCTCGGTCAGCTGATCGGGTACGAAGATAAGAAGGAATGATATGGCAAGAGCGCGCGGAAAGGAAAAATACAGCGGGTTGAAGGGGGCTGTGTATTCGATATTCTTCGCCTGCATGGTGTATCTCGCATTTTCCATATACACGAGGGAATCGAGGTGCATAGGCATACCGATTACCATAATGGTGAACGATAGGCTGGTCAATAATTCGAACATGCCGAAGTTCGTCGATGTGATGATAAGGGGCGACAGAGATCTGATTTATGGAATAGATGCTGACAAGATTTCGGCTAAGGTGGATTTTTCCCATCTCGATATGGAGGGCATATATTCGCTTCCCGTGCTGATAGAATACGATCTCGGATTATTGAATTCGTCTAAAGTCGAGATATATGCCGTCAAGCCTCGCATTCGCGTGAGCATGGTCAAGCGACCTGAGACTGCTACGCCATGAGGGAGAGTTGGAACAGGGACGTGGAGCTGGCTGCTCCTGTTCCTCCGTTTCGCAGATTTCAGCTCATAGTATCTTATTACGGACCTGCCCATTACGGATGGCAGCGCCAAGATAGCAAATCCGTCGAGGATAAGAGCGTCCAATGCTTCATTGAAAAGGCGATCAGAAGGATTTCGGGCGATGCAGCTGCGGTTTACGGATCCGGCAGAACCGACAGCGGAGTTCACGCTATTGCCCAATGCGCCCATTTCGATTCGCCGTCTATCAGCATGGATGAGGAAACGCTTCGACGCGCGCTTAACGCAAACCTTCCGAACACCATACGCATAAATCAGGTTATTGAGCGTTTCGATGCTTTTCATGCTCGTTTTTCAACTCTATTGAGAGAATACGAGTACATCATGAAGGATGATGTCCGCTGGATGCCTTTCGATGAAGGCAGGGCTTGGCATCTTAGAAGGCTTCCAGATGCAGGCGTCTTGAACAGGATGCATCGTTTTCTGCTTGGCGAGGATGTGGATTTCACAGCTTTTGATTTTTCCAAACTTGATGACGGGCATTCGCAGAAAAGGGATATATTCCGTTCGGAATTCGAAATGCTTCCGGACAGGCTGGTATTCGCCATAACGGGCAATGCTTTCCTGTATCACATGGTGCGCTCCATAGTGGGAACGAGCGTTAGGCTTGCTTTGAAATATCCTGCTGAAGAGGCGATTCGCAGGTTCGCTGCTTTTTTTTCGAAAGATTCGGACGGCGATGCCGGATTGTCGCGAGCTTCGGCCAAGGCGGAGATGATCGCTCCCGCGCACGGCCTTTATCTCAAGCGCATAATATACGACGAGTCGAAATACTCGTCTATGAGGTCGCTTCTTTCTCACGGCGGTTTGCCTGAGCGGTTTTGAAATTCTGCGGATTGTGTGTTATACTAACGGGTTGTTATATTTGTGGAGGGTGCTATGACAGGATCTGTTGGAATCAGGAATCGGCTTTTTCGCTTCGCTTTGATCGCTATTGCGTTGATATGTTTTTCGGTATCATGCCTGTATGATGGGATTGCTGATGGCGCGAACGAACAGTCCGGGACGGCCGGCGTCGCTTCTGCTGCGTCTTCGGGACAGGCTGG
>CAMOXM010000123.1:0-3555 GCA_946629155.1 uncultured Spirochaetaceae bacterium
GATGAGCCGACGGGAGCGCTTGATAGCAGGACCGGCCTCGAAATCATGGCCCTTTTCAAAAAGCTCAATTCGAATGGAGCGACGATAATAATCGTCACGCACGACAACTCCATAGCCGAAATGTGCGGACGCAGCATAAGAATCAGGGACGGGAGGGTTAGCGGGTGAGCGGTTTCTACAGGGAATGCGTTAAAATGGCCGTTCATACCATGAAATCGAACAAACTCAGGACCGCTCTGTCCGTCTTAGGCGTTTTGATAGGAGTAAGCGCGCTTGTAGTGATTCTCAGCCTAGGCGATAGCGCAACCAAGAACATAATGTCCGCTTTTTCCGAGGGAGGAATCGACATCATCACGATACGTCCGCAGCGTTCGAGGAATGCGAGAGAGATTCTGAACGATGAGTTCGCTTCCGAGCTCAAGGGTCGCTTCGATAGCATAGACGATTGCATAGTCACGAATTCGCAAAGCTGTTCTGTCAGGTATCTTTCCGAAGTTTCGACCGGAATGGTGATCGGGACGTATTCCGCCATGTCGGATTTCTATTCCTTGAAGTTCGATTCGGGCAAATGGTGGGATTTGGAGGACAACATCAATTCGCGGCTTGTATGCGCCATAGGTTCGCAGATTGCCGAAAATCTTTTCAACGGCATCGATCCCGTTGGGGAGAAAATCAAGATATTCTATCGCAACACCGCAGGCATTTTCACGGTGACGGGAGTGGTGTCGGAGGTGGATTCCACCGCTTCGATAGATTTCGACAACTCGATTTTCATACCCTTCAACACGTTTTCGTCGAAAATCCGCAGGAGCGCGATCGTCGATAGCTATATCGTGAGGATAAAAGAAGGATTCGACCCTTCGGTTGAGTCTGAAAAGATAGAGGAATACATGTCGTCGCTCGTTTCGACCGATGGATTTTCGATGTTTTCGCTTTCCAGTCTCAGGGAGATGATCAGCAAGAGCATGGGCACCATCACCATGTTCATTGCGCTTATTGGCGGAATTTCGCTTTTGGTAGGCGGCATAGGCATAATGAACATAATGCTCGTTTCCGTTGCGGAAAGAACCAAGGAGATAGGCATACTCAAGGCCATTGGCGCGCAGCCTAGGAATATCGAGGTTCAATTTCTCATAGAGGCCGTATTTCTTACGCTTTTCGGCGGTTCGCTCGGAATAGCGTTGGGGGTGGTGCTGGCGCTTTTGGTGGCCTATGTTCTGGTTTGGCCGCTGTCGGTATCGCTTTTATCCGTTTTCGCCGGATTGCTTTTTTCCGTTTTGGTCGGCGTGTTCTTCGGCGTTTATCCCGCGCGCAAGGCCAGTCGTTTGAATCCCATAGATGCATTGTCGAGGGATTAGCGAAGCGAAAGTTTTGAATGACAATAACATGTTTGCACGATATATGACAAACGAGGTATCAAGATGATTATGAAAAGATTTGTTTCGATTTTTTTCGCATTTGCATTTTTCGTATAGCTCGCTTCTTGCGAGCTGTTCATGGCTGATGATTCCGCGCCTTCCGTGGCTGGCGGAGGAGTCATGGACATGTCTGCAGGGGCCGGCAGCGTCAATGTCATGGCATTGAAATTGAATTCCTTCAGCTTGAGCAAGGCAGGTGCGAACGCGTTGAATTCCAGTTCCGGCAATATAGCCGGCATACTCGGCATTGAGCTTGAGGACTGGATGGAAGTCGAGTTGGCGTCGCAGGTGCATGAAGGCGATTCCAGTATCGTCCTGTTGGTGAAGGTGAAGGATTCCTTCGATATGGCGAATGTGTCGGCTGAGCAAGTCAGCTTAACCGCTTCCTTGAAAAGGAATGGCTTTCTTCTTCGGACGGATCGCAGATTTCTCCTGACGGCGTGAAAATCAATGTGGTCTGCTCTTTGACTTCGGAGCGAGGAGATCCGGATTACCAATTCCTGATGAAAGTCAAGCTGTCGGAACTCAAATAAGAGCGCGGTTGGATAAAGGCGTGGCTGCAAATTTGCATTGCGGGTGGAAAATGTTATAATTAGCGTATGGTAACTGATATGAATGCGAAGGGCAGCGAGCGTTTGGTTTATTTGGACAACAACGCCACCACCCCGATGATGCGCGAGGCTAGGAAGGCTCTTGCGGAAACGCTTTTGGACGGAAACGCTTCGTCGATGTACGGCCTTGGGCGCAAAAGCAAGGCGTTCGTCGAGGACGCCAGAAAAGGTTTCGCCGAGCTTCTCGGATGTGACAGCGATGAGGTGATTTTCACATCCGGCGCAACCGAAAGCAACGATACCGTCTTGAATATCGCGAAAAGGCTGATAAGGGAGAAGGGCGGCGGAAGGATAGTGTCGTCTTCCATCGAGCATCCTTCCATAATAGAGACGCTTAAGCATCTCAAGAATGAGGAAGGGATAGATTATGCTCTTTGTCCTGTCGATCAGGGCGGTATGCTTAGAATCGATGCGCTTGAAAAAGAATTGAAGAAGGGTGATGTGGTTCTGACGACCGTAATGGCTGCAAACAATGAGACCGGAGTGATTCAGCCTATCGGGGAGGCATGCGCTTTGGCTCATGAATGCAAAAGCCTCTTTCATACTGATGCCACGCAAATATTAGGCAAGAGCGAGTTCGGTTTTGCCGAAGGCGGATTCGACTACGCTTCATGCTCAGCTCATAAGTTCTACGGGCCCAAGGGCGTAGGAGCGCTTGTCGTGAAAAAGGGCGTTCCGTTCTTTCCTTTTCTGACGGGAGGGCATCAGGAAGACGGAAAGCGCAGCGGAACGTATAACAGCACCAGCGTTTACGCTGCCGGAATCGCTGCGAGGATTGCAAATGCGGACAGGAAGAAGGAGGCCGGACGCTTAGGCCGCTTGCGCGATTATCTCAGAAAAGGCCTTATGAAGAAGGTTCCGGACATATCGTTTAACGGCGACGACAAGCATCTCGTGCCGAACACATTGAATGTGTCGTTCAGGAACGTGGAGGGCGAATCCATCTTGCTCATGCTTGATTTCGACGGGATTTGCGTTTCAACGGGTTCGGCATGCGCAACAGGTTCTTTGGAGCCGAGCTATGTGCTTCTCGCTTCGGGCAAGCCGATAGAGGACGCTCATTCGAGCATAAGGTTTTCGCTTGGAAGAGAGAATACGAAAAAGGATATCGATTATGTGCTTGAGAAGCTTCCGCCTATAATAGAGAGGCTCAGGCAGATTTCGACAAGAGGAAGAAAATGATTGATTTGAACGAGTGGACATATAGCAAAATAGTCATGGAGCATTTCAAGAACCCGCATAACCTGCTTTCGCAGAATGAGAAATTCGTGCCGGACGGGGAGGGCAATGTGGGTTCTCTCGCCTGTGGAGATCAAATGTATGTCGCTTTGCAGATAGAGAATGACAGGATAAAGGACATCAGGTGGCTTACATACGGCTGCGCATCGGCAATCGCCTCGACTTCCATAATGAGCGACATGGTGAAGGGCATGACGCTCGGGCAAGCGTATGAAATCACGCCGGAGCAGATTGTCAGCGCTCTTGACGGGCTTCCGGAGCACAAGTTCCATTGCTCGGTGTTGGGC
>CAMOXM010000124.1:0-3549 GCA_946629155.1 uncultured Spirochaetaceae bacterium
CGGAATTGTCAAAATGAACTCGATGTCGCAAGCGGAAATCGAGGAGAGGCGGGTTAAACCATTTTGCATATATGAGGCTATGGAGAACAATTGTCTTATGTTCAAGGCGGATTCGGGAAAAGATGCTTTTGAAAGGATATTCAGGGGCGGGATGCCGAAACTTGCCGCCGACAACTATTTGAATGAAAGCGATTATTTTTCGGCTTATGTTCAAACATATCTGGAGAGGGATGTCAGAGACATAATAGGCGTGCGGGATGAAGGCAAGTTCGTCAAATTCCTTTCGTGCGTCGCAGCAAGGACCGGAAGGGAGCTGAATATGAACGAATTGGCTGCTGATGTGGCGGTTGACAGCAAGACGTTATCGAGGTGGATTTCCATTCTCGAAGGAACGGGAATCGTCCATTTGCTCATGCCATATTCTTCGAATGCGATAAAAAGAATCGTCAAGAGACCAAAATTGTATTTCATGGACACCGGCTTGGCATGCTATCTTTCCTATGCGAACAACCCAAAATCCTTGTCCGTCTCATCTCAAGCCGGCGGCATGTTCGAGACTTTCGTAATTAGCGAAATCATAAAAAACTACGAGTCTCTTGGTATAGATACGAAGGGCATTCTCCATTATTATCGCGACAGCAATAAGAGGGAGATCGATTTGATAATCAATCGCGACGGCAGATTTTATCCTATCGAGATCAAGATGGCGGCTGAGCCCAAGAAAGATGCGATTAAGAATTTCCATGTGCTTCAGGACCTTGGCCTCGAAGTCGGCAAGGGTTGCGTCATCAGCAGAAGCGAGATCGCCTATCATCTTGACGAGAACAACATAGTCGTGCCGTATCAGATTGTTTGAAACTTATCAAGCGCTCGGATATTATTCCTGAAAAAACCTCTCCAATCGAAATTCGCTCAATAATACGAGAAAGGATATGGGGAGATCGCGTTTTGAAATATCTTCGTTTGCGTGTTAGAATGAATGAATGGACAAGGAACGGATAGCGATATTGATACATTGCCCCGACAAGAAGGGGATAATAGCCAAGGTTACGACATGGTGCTACGACAGGGACATGAATGTTCTGCATTGCCAGCAATGCACGCTTCAGGACGGCGATGCGATGATGTTCTTCATGCGCATTGAGATAGAAATAGACCATGAAGGATTTGATAAGAAGGCGTTTGAGAAGGATTTCGGAAAATTCGCAGCCAAGGAAGGCTTCATTTGCGAAATATTCTTTTCGAGCGTGAAGCAGAGGGTTGCGGTTCTGGTGAGCAAGACCAGCCATTGCCTGTATGAGATATTGTCGCACCACGAGGAAGGCGATCTGCCGGAAGCCGATATAGTCTCAGTAATTGCGAATCATAATGATTTGTCGAATGTCGCTGAGAAATTCGACATCCCTTTCCATCATTTTCCGATTTTGAACAAGGACAAGATTTCGCAGGAGAAGAAGATTGTCGCTCTTTTGAAGAAGAACAAGATCGACCTTGTGGTTCTTGCCAGATACATGCAGATTCTCACGCCCGATTTCATAAATGAGTTCCGCAATAGGATAATCAACATACACCACGGCTTCTTGCCTGCGTTCCAAGGGGCGAATCCGTATTTGCAGGCGTACGAAAGGGGCGTCAAGATGATAGGCGCAAGCGCGCATTACGCATCCGAGGACTTGGATCAGGGGCCTATAATAGAGCAGGATGTCATTCGTGTCAATCATGAGGCTGGTCCATCGCTTCTGAGGGAGATGGGCAAGGATGTGGAGAAGCGGACGCTGATGAGAGCCGTTTCCGCGCATTTGGAGCATCGGATAATCGTTTTCAAGAATAAGACCATAGTGTTTTCCAAGGAAAGCTGATGGCGATATGAGATGAAACGGAACGAACCAAACCGATGCGACAATCTGATATGACCAAGATAAGGGAAATCGATTTGGGAGGATTGCAGCATCTTGAGCCGATCGGATGCTGCGGTTTGCAATGGTATTATGCCATGGATGGAACGTTTGGGGATTTGTTCGAAGCGCAGGAGCTGTTCGAATCCGGCAATGGTTCTGGCGGCGGATTCGAAGGCAATCGCCTTTGTCTCGCGCATTATCCCGACGGAGCCGTTTTCGAACCGCTGAAGAGCAAGAATGGCGTTGCAATCGGCTGTCCTGTGTTCGATGATGGTGCGATTTTCTTTCCGACGGTCGATTTCAATTCAAGAAAGATAAATGTCCGCAGGTTCGATTGCGTCTCGCATATCGCATCTTCGGTCGCGGAAATTCCGCTTTCAGATGTGAAGGATTGCTACAACCTCATGCTCCATGTCAGCCCCGTTACGCTTTCGAGACAACCGAATGACGGGACATTCGAGGTGGTTTGGCCGGACAGGAAGACATATCGCATCGATTCGAGAGAATCTTTCTTCCATCGCAATGGTGATTTGATGTTCTTCAGCAGGTGGTTCGAGGATCCGGATTACAGGGTGGAAACCATAGTCCGAAGCGCATCTTCGGGCGAAATCGTGAAATGCCTCTCCGGAGACGTGGAAATAATGCCTGACGGGGAGCTGTGGCATTTGAAATCTTCCAAGCCGCAATAACCTTTGCATCATCTTGAAAATAGTTTTGAAAAACCTCTGAAATGCCGTATGGCTTGACAATGCGATATGATGGATTTATCCTGTAATGACTGTAAATTCAAGGAAGAAATCTGATGCACGAATCTTGGAAACCCATTCTTAAATCTGAGTTTAAACAGCCATATTTCAAGGAACTTAGCAGGTTCTTGACTGACGCCTACGAGCATAAGAATATCTATCCGCCGAAGCAGCAGGTGTTTTCGGCTTTCAACACCGATTTGAATGACATCAAAGTCGTTATCATCGGTCAGGATCCGTATCACTGTCCATGTCAAGCCAATGGTCTGGCTTTTTCGGTTAATGCCGGCGTCCGAATTCCGCCTTCGCTTGCAAATATATTCAAGGAAATTCACGATGATGTCGGCGTGCCTATTCCGGACAATGGCGACCTTACGCGCTTGGCTAGGCAAGGTGTCTTGTTGCTCAATAATACTTTAACCGTTGAAGAATACAAAGCCGGCAGTCATCGCGGAAAAGGCTGGGAAATTTTCACCGGACATATAATCCAATTTCTTAATGAAAAATGCCCGCATCTCGTATTTATCCTTTGGGGTGCGGATGCCCGCAGCAAAAAGACGATGATCAATCAAAGTAAGCACTTCATAGTCGAATCCGCTCATCCGTCGCCGCTTTCCGCTTATAACGGCTTCTTCGGCTCGAAGCCGTTTAGCAAATGCAATGCCAAGCTTAGGGGGTGGGGCATGGAAGAAATCAAATGGTAGTCCTCTTTCCGGGTGTTTTTAGAAGTGCCCTAAAACTTTTTTATGGGAGTTTGATAATGAGGAAGAGTTGTTTGTTTATCTTGGCGATTTTCTTTTGTCTTTTTTTTGAACTGTTCCGAAAAGACTTTGACCAAGGTCACTCGCGATGAATGGAGCAACGGCTTCAACAAGATTATAACGATGAGGGATGATGCTTCCGGC
>CAMOXM010000125.1:0-3524 GCA_946629155.1 uncultured Spirochaetaceae bacterium
AATAAACCCCGAATCTTTTCACGCCTTATGCCCGCCGATCTGGCCGTTGCGCTCGCGAGCCTTTGCCTTATCAAGATAACTGGAGGCTTTCAATAATATGTTCTTGCCATATCTTTTCTTCATCCTGTTGATTTCACGATTCAGCGAAATCTCGCTATCTTCCTTTCGCAGCTCGTCATCATCCTTCATGTCGAAAAGGCTATAGCTCTCCTTTCTGCGGACTTCGCTCATGGTTTCGATGTTGTTGAGGCCTATGGTCAGTCTTCTGATCAGAAACGTCTTATCGGCCAAATCGAATAGCGATAGGAATTCGCCTTTGAGCCTTCTCACCGAATAGTCGTATTTGGCAAGCTTCTTCTGCATGGCGAACGGCTTGGGAACTGTCCTGCCGTAAAAATCCGTCACAGTGGTTCCGGAGCAATCCTTCAATGAAGAGACATCGTAGTCCAAGCGCAGTGAGACGGTGTTGCACATGAACCCCTTGCTGTTCATTTCCAGAATCAAATCCTCGGTCATCTCCTCCAATATGATTCTGGCATCGGCATTCGCATACGCTTCGGGCAAGACCTGAGATGTGGTCAGACTTCGGCTTTCGGCTTCAAGCTTTTTAACATCCGCTATGGAGCATGGCTCCCAGCCCCAAGCATGGTCTATCAGAAACTCGGCATTGATTCCGAATTCGGCGAACAGGACATTTTCGTTCTCCAGAGAGAACAAACTCAAGTCGCCCATGCATTCGATTCCATAATACAGCAGTCTCTCCGCGGTTTTCCTGCCTATCATCCAAAAATCGGTTATAGGCTTATGATCCCAAAGCTCCCTTCTATATTTCGGAATGTCCAAAACGGCTATTCTCGCACCATGTTCATCGGGTGCAATCTTCTTCGCCATCACATCCATGGCGACTTTGGCCAGAAAAAGGTTGGGTCCGATTCCTGCTGTAGCGGTTATTCCGGAAACATCGAAAATCTCTCGAACCAGCATCCTCACGAAGTCCTCCGGCTTTTTGCGATAATGCTTCAGATACGATGTGGCATCCAAGAAAACCTCATCGATGGAATAAGGGAACACATCGCTTGACGCAAGGTATTTCAAATACACCTTCTCGTATATCGTCTTGCTGATATCAATATAGGTTTTCATGCGAGGGCGCGCTATTATGAAAGAAAGCTCCAATCTGGGATCGGCTTCCAGTGCCTTGGCCGAACTGGATTTCCCGACAAATCTGCCGCCTGCCGCCCTCTTTCTGGCTTCGTTTATCTTGGCCACTGCGCTCTGAACCTGAAACAGCCTGGCACGCGATGCGATGCCGTATTTGCGCAAGGCAGGACTGACCGCAAGGCAAATCGTCTTGGCCGTTCTGCTCTCATCTGCCACGACTAGGTTCACATCGAGCGGATCGAGGCTGCGGGAAACCGCTTCACACGATGCGAAAAAAGATTTCAAATCGATTGCAGCGTATGTCCTGCTCATGATTGCATCACAATTCGAGAAAATCCTGATCTCTTTCGAAATCGAAGAACTTGAACGTGCTTTTCCCGCTCTGCTTGAGCCCTATCACATCCCCGCCTCCGCGCATCGACAAGTCCATTTCGGCGATTTTGAATCCATCGCTTTCATCCTTGATTATCCTAAGTCTTTCTTTTCCGCTGTCCGATATTTCATCCCTATAGACCAAAAAGCACCATGACGGCTTAGAACTTCTTCCGACTCTGCCGCGCAATTGATGGAGCGTGGATAAGCCGAACATATCGGCATCTTCTATGACCATGCAGGTTGCATTCGGATTATCCATTCCGACTTCCACCACGCTCGTGGATATTATGTATTTTATCTTTCCGGACAAAAAGCCTTGGACGAATATTTTCTTGTCCTCTTCTTTTGTCCTGGAAGTCATGACGGCGTAACTGATATTTGGGAAAATGGAAATAAGCAGATCTTCGAGCGTCTTTATGCTCTTCAATTCGCTATTCTCATCATCGATTCTCGGAACTACGAAATATGCGCAATTCCCCTTTTCGAATTCGTTCCTTATGCTTCGATAGGCTTCAAGCCTTCTGCTTTGACCGACCAGCAGCGTCTTGACCGGATTATTACTTATGAATTTCTCCAACGTGCTGCATTCGTATCCTTGGGAGAGAATCTTCAAGATGCTTCTGGGTATCGGTGTCGCGGACATCAGAAGAACCTTGATTCCATCGCCTTTCGCCATCACGGCCTGCTTCTGCTCGACGCCGAACCTCTGCTCCTCATCGACAACGACGAACCTCAGATTCCTAAAGGCTATGTCCGAAGACAATATAGAATGAGTCCCTATCAGCAATCCTATTCTGCCCTCTGCCAGATCCTTCGCGATTCTGAGCCTTTGAGCTTTCTTGCATTTGGATGATATGAATTCCACTCGAATGCCGAACGAAGCGAAAACTTTGCTTGCAGTCAGATAATGCTGGTATGCGAGTATTTCCGTCGGCGCAAGAAAAGCGGATTGGCCGCCTTTTAGAAATTGATGATAACACGCCAAAAGCGCGCAAATGGTTTTTCCGGAACCGACCTCGCCCTGTAACAGTCGAAAAACGCTATGAGAACACTCAAGATCGCTGAAGATATCGAAAACCGCATCACGCTGAGATTTGGTAAGTTCGAAACCAAGCGATGAAACAAGACTCATCTCCTCCGAAGAAAAGCTATCCACTCGCGCGCTTGCAGCATCGGATTTGAATCTATCGTCCCGAACCTCCAAATATTCTATGAAAGAAAGCGTTCTTCTGGCTTTTTCCGCCATTTCACGGCTTGAAGGAAAATGATATTGCAAGCAAGCTTCCTTTGCGGGAAGCAAACCAAACCTATCACAACAATCCTTAGTAAGTCCGAAATCATGATTTTCCCAATCGAACGAGTCGATAGCTTGCCTGATTGCAACTGATATTCTTGAATTCAAAGAAGGATCGGATGGAACGTAAATGTTCTTAATAGTTCCATAACCCTGCGCCGAATAAAATGCTCCGGACTGATACGCTGTCTTAATGTCGAACGAAGAAATCTGAAGCGAATTGTTGAATTCTATTTTGCGTACGCCTTTTCCGTAAAGATAATAGACATTTCCAAGTCGGAGAAATCTATTCAAAAAATTCCTTCCAAAGCACCACAGCACAGCCGTCTTAAGCTTCGCAGGAGCATCATCCGCAATATCCTCTACGATAACTTTCAGAATATTGGACGGCAGGATGCTTTTTTGGACTACTTTGACAAAAGTATTGACAAAACCAGATTCGCGAATCTCGGAGAAATTTACGACAACGTCGCGCATTTCAACCGAACGAGCTTTAAGCATCATCAAGTCCAATGGGGTATTGACACCCAAAGACCTTAGCTCTTCTGCTGTCTTGAAACCTATACCTGGAATGCTTGAGACTGCGCTGTCGGGCATGTCATCTATAGTAAACCCGAAAACGGGACTGAACAGTATTTAAAAAAAGAAAAACCGGCAGCGTCCTACTTTCACGGGGCGGACCCCACTATCATCG
>CAMOXM010000126.1:0-3524 GCA_946629155.1 uncultured Spirochaetaceae bacterium
GGTCTTTACGCCACGCTCGCGCTCAAGGGCTTTTTCCCGATGGATTGGCTGAAGACGCTCAATCAGGGAGGAACCAATTTGCCGAGTCATACCGACAGGAACAGGACGCCGGGAATAGATATGAGCACCGGTTCCCTCGGACAGGGTCTTTCCGTTTGCGCCGGAGCCGCTTATGCCAACAAGCTGAAAGGCTATAAGAGCAGGATGTTCTGCATCATGGGCGATGGCGAAAGCGTAGAGGGGCAGATTTGGGAAGCCGCCGCTTTTGCTGCGCAATACAAGCTCGACAACCTCATCGCCATAACGGATTGCAACAAATTGCAGATAGACGGTCCGGTGGATGACATCGTGAGCCTCGGCGACATAGAAGGCAAGTGGAAGAGCTTCGGCTGGGATGTCGTTCGGGCCGACGGACATGATTTCAAGGAAATCGAGAAGGCTTTCAAGGCGGTTGACAAGATGAGGGGCAAGCCGAAGATGGTAATATTGGACACCATCAAGGGCAAGGGCGTTCCTAATCTGGAAGGCAAAGTCGATAGTCATAATGCCAAAATTACGGTGGATGAAGTCAAGAGCATTTTCAACGGGGAGGTCGTAGAATGGCTGAATTAGAAACAATCGAAATGAGGGCTGCATATTGCAACGCCCTTTTGGAAATAGCCGAAAAGGACAAGAGGCTCGTGGTTCTTGACGCCGATCTCATGAAGGCATCCGGAGTGATGCCGTTCAAGAAGGCGCATCCGGATAGGGGAATCGATGTCGGCGTTGCCGAAGCCAACCTCGTAGGAGTCGCTTCCGGATTGTCATTGAAGGGCTTTGTCCCGTTTGCATCCACGTTCGCCTGCTTTGCGGCGAGGAGGGCTTTCGATCAATTCTTCATTTCCTCCAATTACGCCAAGCTTAATGTCAAGCTGGTGGGAACCGACCCCGGAGTGTCTGCGGAATTCAACGGCGGAACGCATATGCCTTTCGAAGATCTTACTATGATGAAGATGATTCCAGGTCTTACGATAGTCGAGCCTTCGGATGACATAAGCGCCGGAAAATTCACTCATCTTCTTTTCGAGCATGACGGCTGCTGCTATATGAGGTTGCATCGCAAGAAGCTTGAAAGGGTCTATAAGGAAGATGAGAAATTCGAACTCGGCAAAGCGAAAATCCTCGCTGAAGGCAAGGATGCGGTCGTATTCGCCTTGGGCGGCGTCATGGTCAGGGAATCGCTCAAGGCTTATGAGATGCTCAAGAAGGAAGGCATAAATGCAACTGTCGTCGATGTTCTGACGCTCAAGCCGATTGACAGGCAGCTCATAATCGATCAGATCAGCAAGAAGCATGTTGTCGTAACCTGCGAAAACGGTCAGGTGGCCGGCGGACTTGCCAGCGAAATCGCTGAAATCATCGCATACGAAGGCCTTTCATGCAAGTTCAGGATGGTCGGCGTATTCGACCAATTCGGTCAGGTTGGCAAGCTTGACTATCTTCTCGGCGCCTATCAGCTGACTGCCGAAGTCATAGCCCAAAAAGTCAGAACAGCTCTTAGGACTACCGTTAAAGTCGGCTTCGGCGGACCTGGTTTCGGGATGAAGATCGGCAATAAATAAGAGGTTTTCGTAAATCCTTTCTTTGGGACGCTTCTAAAAACCTCATGCAAAAGTCTCATGCAAAAGTCTCATGCAGAAGTCTCATGCAAAAGCTTTGGAGACCGAACTTGTAGCGAACGATTATTGAATATGCGGCGGCGGGAAAAGCGCTTGATACTGCGTGCCTCCGCCGCTTTTTGGAAGGAGTGGAATAATGAAACTTGCAGTCGCTTTGTCCGAACGTGCGGAGCTTGTGCGGAAAATCAAAGAGCTATCGGAGAGACTGAATCGCAACGCGAAGATTCAGGAGGGCGATAAGCCTTCGGAAGATCCTGAGAAATTACTCGAGGAGCTTGAGGATTGCTCGAGGCGTCTTGAGAAATTGATTGCAAGGATCAATCTAACTAACAGCTCGACCAGAATAGGAAAGACGACGATTACGGAGCATATGGCCAAATGCGATGCCCTTAAGATGAAGTTGAGCGTTTATCGTAGCTTTCTTGATGCTGCCGCCGACAAGCTCAGTCGCTACTCCAGCAAGGAGATAAGGATTCTGAGCACGGTGGATGTAGCGGCGATACAGAAGAAGGTCGATTCCTATTCCAAAGAGCTCAGGAAGATCGACGAGGAGCTTCAGGAGGCGAATTGGCTTACAGAGCTTTTGCAATAGGGGTTGGTTTTTTGAAAAGGCTCCGGCCTAGCTGGCGTTAATCAATATTTTTTTGTAGTCTCGGAAATGGTGGATGGTTGATCTCTTGGCGGTAGAGAAAGAATGTACCGCCCGCAAGTCGCTTGTTTTATCTATGGTATGGCGTCGGGCGCGTCGGCGGTTCGAATCCGCATATAATAGCTAAGCCCTGCATCGTAACATGCGCAGAATAAATGGGTAATCGTTATCACCTGCCATCTCATTCCAGACGAGGGCGGGTCGGAGGGATTTTTATGAGTTTTAAAAAGAGCCTATCGGAATCAATTTTGGAAACGCTCTCATATTAAGGAACGTTTCCAAGAACTTTAGAATCCGGACCTGTTAGATGCCTTTCGGTCGAAAGATCGGCAAGACACCGCTTATTTGTTTTCCATGTTGCGTTTCTTGTTCAGAATCCAGAATGGGTCGTCCGCCCAATATTCCTTTCATTCCGCCATTGCTGATTGCCAATCTTCTTTTGCTTTTTTCGAGTTCTTTGAAATCCTTTCTGGTTTCTAAAGCAAATCTTGTTATCCAAAACAGCGAAAGGACGGCAACCGCTATGGCGATCCGGAATCTCGCTGTTTTCTCAATCGTCATGATGTCGGATGCGAACCTTATGGATGCTATTGACAACAGGCACAGCCATGCTATTATGGTGATGATATCGAGGGCGATAGTTTGTTTCAGCCTTGCTATCCGCTTCATCGGACTCCTCCCTCGAAACGAAAGTATTACAAGAAAATAATTGTATTTTGCAAAAAGAATGCTAATATAGTATCATTCATTGTCAATTTTACATCTAGAATTTTGAAATGGGTTTGAATGCCCGATAAGGAAAAGCATATATGGATGATTTCAGCAAGTTGCGCAACATAGGAATAAGCGCACATATCGATTCGGGAAAGACCACTCTTTCGGAAAGGATTCTTTTCTATTGCAACAAGATACACCAGATACACGAGGTTCATGGCAAAGACGGGGTCGGCGCCGTTATGGATTCTATGGATTTGGAGAGGGAGAGGGGCATCACCATCGCTTCGGCGGCTACTTCGGTGACGTGGAAAGGACACGAGATAAACCTTATCGACACGCCGGGACACGTTGATTTCACGGTTGAGGTCGAGAGATCGCTGCATGTTCTTGACGGAGCGGTGCTTGTCTTGTGTTCGGTTGGCGGCGTGCAGTCGCAGTCTATCACGGTAGATAGGCAGATGAAGAGGTATGGCGTTCCGCGTTTGGCTTTTGTCAACAAG
>CAMOXM010000127.1:0-3465 GCA_946629155.1 uncultured Spirochaetaceae bacterium
ACAATGTCATTTACGATATAATCGAGGATATCAAGAGCGCGATGGAGGGCAAGCTCTCCCCGGTCAAAAAGGAGATGGATATCGGAAAATTGGAAGTCAGGCAGATATTCAAAGTTCCGAAAGTCGGCATAGTCGCAGGCTGCATGGTCACTTCGGGCAAGATCACGAGAAAGTGTTTCGTCAGGGTGATTCGAGACAGCATTCAAATCTCGCAAAATCCAATAAAGCTCAACTCGCTGAAGCGTTTCAAGGATGACGCCAAGGAAGTTTTGGAAGGGTTCGAATGCGGCGTAGGGCTTGAGAATTTCCAGGATCTTCAGGCTGGAGATATCTTGGAGGCGGTGGAAGTCGTCGAAGTCGCTCAAAGCCTTGAATTCTCCGATGATGCGGTGATTTGAACATGAAGTTCGTACTCGCCACTTCCAACAAGCATAAGATCGAGGAGTTCAAGGCGCTGCTTGCTCCGCATGTTTTGGAAACAGTCGGGGGGCTGGATGTCAATGAAAACAAGGACTCTTATGCCGGCAATTCGCTCGTAAAGCTCGATGCGCTTGTGGATTGGATGTTCGAGGAAAGGGATGGCGTGAATGCCGATACGATTTGCATCGCAGATGATTCCGGCATAGAAATCGATGCGCTTGACGGCGGTCCTGGGATTCGCTCGTCTCGGTTTCTTCCCGAATTGACACAAGACGAGAAGAACAGGAACATTGTCGAAAAGGTGCGCGAAACCGGCAAGACAGGCGCGAGGTTCGTATGCTGCATTTCTTTTTTTGCGGGGAAGACGCAAGTCAAACGCCAGGTGATTTCGCAATGCAGCGGAAGAATCATAAGCGATGTCAGCGATATAGTCAGGACGGAATGGGATTTCGGATACGACCCCATATTCGTTCCGGACGGGTTTGACAAGCCGTTCAACGTTTTGACAAAGGATATTAAAAACAAGATTTCGCACAGGGCTCTCGCTGTCAGAGGTATGCTGAAGACGCTTGCGGAAGGGAAACGCTGAGGTTGTTATGAGGCTTTTGATCGCATCTGATATTCACGGCTCGTCGTTCTGGACTGAGAAGCTTTTGAAAAGGATAGACGAGGAGAACCCGGACATGGTCGTATTGCTTGGGGATCTTCTGTACCACGGCCCGAGAAACGCCTTATCCGAAAAATACGATACTGCGATTACGGCAGCGCTTCTCAATGGCATTAAGGAAAAGCTTTTGTGCGTCAAGGGGAATTGCGATAGCGATGTGGATCAATGCGTGCTGGATTTTCCGATTATGGCGGAATATGCGGTTTTTGTAGTGAACGGACATAGGGTGTATGCCACGCATGGCGATAAATTCAATAAGGAGAATCCGCCGCAGCTCATGCAGGGCGACATCCTTCTGAACGGGCACTTTCATGTTCATGAGGTTTCCCTTTTCAATACAGGCAAGAACATTTATCTGAACCCTGGTTCCGTTTCGATTCCTAAAGGCGGCAGCGCGCATAGCTATGCGATGATTGACGATGATGTCATGTCGATAATGTCGTTGGAAAACCGCAATGTCATCGCTTCAAACGACAAGTGGCTCAGATGAGCAATGCCGCATCTTAAGAATTATGGAGTTTTAAGAAGTGCTAAAAAAGCTCTGTCGATTCCATCGGCTGAGCCGATGGAATCGACAGAGTTCTGCAGCTGAATATGCGGCGAAGCGCGAATGTTCGCTGCGCATTTGGTGCTATGCGATGATTACCTCCACTTGAAAGTGACCAATCCGTATATGTAAAGAAGGATAATCAGCACAGGCACGACATAGCCGAATATCGGTTTCATCCATTTTTGAACTTTCAAGCCTTTTCCTTCGTTGGCCTCATCGAAAAATTTGTCGAAGCCCCAACCGAATCTGAAGCAGCAGAAAACCGCTATTACGAGCGAGCCGAGCGGCAGAAGGTTGTTCGATACTATGAAATCCCAAAAATCGAGCCATGCAGAGTCGCTTGAGAACGGGTGGAATCCGCCCCATATCGAATAACCGAGCGCAGTCGTAAACGAGATCATCGCAATTCCGACACCGCATATCAGACATGCCTTGACTCTGCTCCATTTGTATTTTTCCGAAAAGCATGTCACGATGTTTTCGCAAACGGCCAATTCGGTTGAAAGGGCGGCGAAGACCATGAACAGGAAGAAAAGGCTTCCCCAAAGTCTTCCGTTTGCCATGTTCAGGAATACCTTCGACATCGTTTCGAAAAGCAGGGCGGGGCCGGCATTGAGAGGGATTCCATACGTCGCGCATGCGGGGAACATAATAAGTCCGGCCATCAATGCGACGCCGGTATCCAAGACGACTATGTTTATGCTTTCGGTCAGCAGTGAGTTGTTTTTCGGGACGTAACTGCCGAAAATCGACATGGCGCCGATTCCGACGCTAAGGGTGAAGAACGCCTGATTCATCGCGGCGACGAGTACGCTGAGATTGATTTTGCTAGCATCAGGCAAGAGATAGAATTTCAGGCCTTTGGCGGCGCCTGATAGCGTGAGCGAATGCCCGCAAAGAACCACCATGAGCACGAACAGGGCGACCATGAGTATCTTGCTTATCCTTTCAAGTCCGTTCTTGACGCCGAATCCGAGCACGACTAATGATGCGATGACTCCTACGAGCATGTAGAAAACGTTTTCCGTCGGATTGGTTATCATCCTGACGAAACCGAGTTGCGCAGTATCGCCAGTGGCGAATTTCACGAAGTAGTTTATCATCCATCCGGTGACAACCGTGTAAAACGCCATCAGGGCGATGTTTCCGATAAGCGAGAACACTCCATGAATATGCCACTTGGCTCCGGGTTTTTCCAATGCCTGATAGGTATAGAGTATGCTTTTGCGCGATGCTCTGCCTATGGAAAGCTCCATGCAGAGAACCGGGATGCCGAGAATCACAAGGCAGATCAGGTAAAGCAGAACGAAAGCTCCGCCGCCGTATTCTCCGACCATCCATGGGAATTTCCATACGTTGCCGCAACCGATAGCGCAACCTGCGCTGATGAGCAGGAATCCGAGCCTGCCTAAATTGTCTCTTTTTTCCATTAAGAACCTCGATTCTAAAATGTTTGTTTGGAAGAGGTTTTTCCAAAATTGATTTCAAGACGATGCGAAGTCTATTCCGGCGCAAGGCGTTCCCCTCCGGAACGGGCTAATACTTTGCGTATATGCCCGTTCCGGAGGGGGGATCCGCAGGACTTGCGGCTTGCGTCGAGATCCGAGCAGCGTGAAGGAAGGGATTTTGAAAAAAACCTTAGGATATTGTATTTGAAACAAGAATGATTTGCAAAGATTGCTTCGTTCGCTAAAAGACATCGGCAAGCGTTATTGATTGCTTAAAAAAAAGGTCATGAGTATAATAGCATATAAGGCGCAGGGGAGTTCAGAGGCTTTGACGAGCGGCTGGCCCTGAGAACGGGGGGGTTAGGGCTTACAACCTTTTA
>CAMOXM010000128.1:0-3435 GCA_946629155.1 uncultured Spirochaetaceae bacterium
TTGTAGAAGGAATGCGATTCTTGCGCGCTGGGTCGATGCTGATGGCCTTTCTCAACGCGACGGCGCAGGACTTGAAAACCGATTCTATTATGTGATGCGAGTTCGTGCCGCAGATCTTTCTTATATGCAGCGTCACTTTGGCGGTTCTGGCAAATGCGCTCCAAAACTCCTCGACAAGCTCGGTATCGAAATCCCCCACCTTGTCCTTGCCTATTTCACAATCGAAATCCAAAAAGCCCCTGCCGGAAATATCCAAGGCGACGAGAGTCAGGCTTTCATCCATCGGAACCATTGAATCCGCAAAGCGCGTTATCCCTTCCTTGTTTCCCAAAGCCTTGCAGAAGGCCTCACCCAACGCTATCGCCGTATCTTCGGTCGTATGATGAAAATCCACATCAAGGTCCCCGACGCAGGCTATGTCGATATCGATCATGGAGTGATTTGAAAGCAAGCTTAGCATGTGATCGAGAAATCCGCATCCTGTTTTCATGTCATGCTTGCCGGTTCCATCAAGATTCAGAGACAGCTTCACATCTGTTTCGCCCGTTTTCCTCGCAACTTGCGCGCTCCTCATAATCAGACCTCCAATATTTTGCCGATTGCCCGCACCAACGCCTTCATCTGTTTCATGGAACCGATAGTTATCCTATTGTATTGGCATATCCGCGGATTATCGAAATGCCTTATCAGAATGCCCGTTTCCTTCAGCTTGAGGTAAAGCTCCTTGCCGTCTATCCTGTTGCTTTTCACGAAAATGAAATTGGCGAACGAATCAGTCCCTTCAAACCCCATCTTCGATAGCTCGGCCTTGGTCCATTCCCTCGCCTCGATAATCTTTTCACTGCAGGATTTCCTGTATTCATCTTTTCCGAGAATAGCCTTTCCGACAGCCAAAGCCGCGGAATTCACATTGTACGGATTCACTGAATACCGTATGGTGTTCAAGTCCCTTATCAATTCCCTATTCGCGAAAACGACGCCGAGCCTCAGACCCGCCATGAACCTGGATTTGGAAAACGTCTGCACAACAATCAAGTTGTCATGCTTTTTCACAAGCGAGACGGCACTTTGAGTTCCAAAATCGACATACGCCTCATCTACGACCACCACGTTGTTCGGATTGCTTTGCGCTATTCTCGATATGTCGTCCAATGGCAGTTTCATGCCCGTCAGGGCATTAGGATTGGCAATAATCGCACTCCTGCCGGTTTTCAAATAATCCGAAGCCCTTATGGAAAAATCATCCGCCAAAGGAATCTCCCTATAATCCACTCCATTCAGCTTGGCGAAAACAGGATAAAAGCCATAGGTTATGTCGGGAAAAGCCCCCCCGTTCGGGCACAGTGACATGAAGATGAAATTCAACGCCTCATCCGAGCCGTTCGTAAGCATGACCTCGTCCTTATCGACGCCGAACAACGACGAAATCTCATCGCGAAGCTTTCTGCATTCCGGATCGGGATACAAACGAAACCTCACAGATTCCTTGAACGCCTGCCATCTAACCGAGAACGGAAGTCCGAACGGGCTTTCATTGGTGTTGAGCTTGATGTATTGCCTGTCCCGCGGCTGCTCTCCCGGTTCATAAGGCCTCAGCGCTCCGAACCTTTCAGATAAGAACCTGCTCACTTGTCCGCTCCTTTCTTCTTGCGTTTGCCTGCGCCTTTGCATCCGGCTTCAATCCTCGAAAGAGCGCTCAAAGCATGGGCCTCAAGCCCTTCGCGTCTGGCAAATAGCGCAATATCGTCTGCAACTTGCGAAAAGGCTTCGGCGCTGTAATAAGCGTATTGAACCTTCTTTACGAAATCATCGACGGACAGAGGACTTGAAAAACACGCCGTGCCCGAAGTAGGCAGAACATGATTCGTTCCGGCATAATAATCCCCAGCCGCCTCCGGAGTGTTCTCACCTAGGAAAATGCTGCCGGCGTTGCGGATTCCAGAAAGATAATCGAACGGACAGGACACCTGCAGCTCCAAATGCTCCGGCGCTATCATTTCCGACAGCTCGATTGCCTTATCAATATTGTCAACGATTATTATACGCCCGTTCGCCTCAATGGATTTGGCGGCTATCTCGCGCTTGGGAAGCTTAGCTAGCCTTTCTTCGACTCTTTCTGCACATTCCTTCGCCAAAGATTTAGAATCCGTTATGAGAATCGCCGTCGCTTCGGGGTCATGCTCGGCTTGGGAAAGCAAATCCGCCGCAAGCATATCCGCATCGGCGCTTTCGTCGGCGACAACCAGGATTTCGCTCGGACCCGCAATCATATCTATCGCCACCTGCCCGAAAACCTGACGCTTTGCCTCCGCCACAAACGCATTGCCCGGTCCTGTTATCTTATCCACCCTCTCCACGCTTTCGGTTCCATAAGCCAAAGCAGCTATCGCCTGCGCTCCGCCCACCTTATAGATTCTATCCACTCCCGCAACATAAGCCGCCAAAAGGACATCGTCGTTCACCTCGCCATTCCGATTCGCAGGCGTAGCTATGCATACGTTCTCAACTCCAGCAACCTTTGCCGGTCCTGCGTTCATCAGGACGCTTGAAGGGTAGCTCGCACGGCCTCCCGGAATATAGAACGCTACCTTATCGAGCGGAATCAGCTTCTGGCCTAAAACCAAACCATCGGATGAATTGGAAACGAAACCGGTTCGCTTCTGGTTGCCATGAAAAGCGACGATATTGGAATACGCATTCTCAAGAACCCTCATGAATTTCGGATCCGCCTTGGAAACAGCCGCCTCGATTTCCTCACTGCTGACGATCAGGCCATTCCCCCTAAGATCACATCCATCGAATTTTTCCGTGTATTCGAACAAAGCGGCATCGCCTCGCATCCTGACATCGGCGATTATGGATGATACGGTTTTCGCCACCTCATCATTCCCATTCGCCTTGGCCTTCCTGAAGTCATCCAGGGAGAAATCCTTTTGCAAAACCATTCTCATCATGCGAAAAATCCCTCAACTCGCGTTACGAACGACACTTTCGACATCGCTTGCAAGCCTCCTTATCTCATCGGCATGGAACCTATACCCCGCTTTATTCGCAATCAGCCAAGCGCTTATGTCGCATATCTTCTCGAGCTCGCAAAGTCCATTCGCCTTAAGCGTCTTTCCAGTCTCCACGATATCGACTATGACATCGCTCAAGCCCAAAAGCGGTGCAAGCTCTATCGATCCGTTCAATTTGATTATGTCCGCATCCTGAAACTTCGAAGCGTAGAAACGGGATGCTATGTTCACGAATTTAGTGGCAACCCTAACGGCTTTTCCTGAAATGCGCTCAAACCCTTCGCGTCCTGCAACCGACACCCTGCAAATCCCACGGTGCATATCGAGGAGCTCATAGACATTAGAATTGCTTTCGAGGAGTATGTCCTTCCCCGCCACGCCTATGTCAGCCGCACCGCGTTCCACATAAATCGCCACA
>CAMOXM010000129.1:0-3401 GCA_946629155.1 uncultured Spirochaetaceae bacterium
GAGCCGAGTACCGGCTGCACAACGCTTTTCCCATTACCCAACAGCACATAGCCGAGCATTATGCAATCGAGAATCGTATCCCTGTGATTCGAAATGAAAAGGCATGGCTTGTCGAAGCCGATGTTTTCGATGCCTTCCACGCTCAAGCCTCCGGATGAAGTCCTGAGCAATTCCGGAACCAAATCGTTATAAAGAACGATCTTGTGAAAATCAATCCATGACCCCACCTTATCGTAGTCCGAAAGAAGAGTTTCATAGGATAATCCGGGAAAGAAACGCAGGAAACCCGGCAAGTCCATTTTAAGAACTTCCATGCATTCCCTTATCCTTTTTTCGGAAAGGCACGGCACAATACTTTTATAAGGAGACGCGTCAAACATTTTCGCACCAAAAAAAAACTTGCCCTGGTATCAACCAAGGCAAGCAATCAAAAACCAGCGCAAAGCTGGAAATCAGGAGTTCTCCTTTTCGAATCTGATCATGAAATCCCTGAGGAATTCGACATCAGCAGTAGGAAGCGAATTGTAAAGCGAGGCACGAAGCCCGCCGACGCTCCTGTGTCCTTTAAGACCAAGCATCCCATTATCCTTAGCCTGCTCGAGGAATTTGGCCTCCAACTCGGAGTTTCTAATCCTGAAGCAAATGTTCATCCTTGACCTGAATCTCTTATCGACCGGAGAATAATAGAAATCGGAGTTATCGATCACATCATAGATCATGCCGGATGTGATAAGACTCCTATCGTACATCCCCTGAACGCCGCCATTGGATTTTATCCATTCCAGAACAAGCTTCACAGCCCAAATCGAAAACACCGGAGGAGTATTGTAAAGCCCCTTCTCCTTGGAATGCCTGCCGTAATCGAGATAAGCGGGAATGTTCCCGTTCCTGTTATCAAGCATAGACTTCTTCATGATTATAAGCGTTGCGCCCGCAGGACCAAGGTTCTTCTGGACGCCGCCGTAAATCATCGAGAACTTCTCGATAGGAACAGGCTGCGAGAAGAAATTGGAGGACATGTCGCAAATGAGCGGAATATCTCCGGTCTCCGGATACTCCTTCCATTCAAGTCCCCCTATGGTTTCATTAGCGCAAATATACACATAGGCGCTGTCATCGGAAAACCTAAGCGAGCCCGGCTCCGGAAGCGTCGAGTACTTACTGTCCTTGCCATCGAAGATGACATTGACCCTCCCCAGCTTTATGGCATCCTCGGTGGCTTTGTTGGCCCAAACGCCAGTCATCGCATAATCCGCCGTCTTGCCTTTCTTGAGGAAGTTGTAAGGTATCATTGTGAATTGCAATGTCGCGCCGCCGCCGAGGAAATAGACATCGTAGTCTTCCGGAATGGAATAGATCTCCCTCACGAGAGCAAGGCACTCGTCGTACATCTTCTCGAACATTCCGCCCCTATGCGAAGCCTCTATCATGCTCAAGCCGTTGCCCTGATAATCGACAATATTCCTCTGGATCTCCTCGAGGACTTCAACAGGCAGAACGCAAGGTCCTGCGAAATAATTCTTCTTTCTCTCCATTTCAACCACCTTCGGAAATTAGATTTTCCCTTCGCTGATGAGCTTCTCTATCGTAGCGATGACCTCATCGCCTATCCTCAGCATATTCTCGTTCGTATTGGCGCCGACATGGGGGGTAAGCGTGGTTTTCGCACTCTTGAAGATGGGGTAATCCATGCTGAAAAGTTTCTCTGGATCATCGGTGGGATAGACATCAGTAGCATACCAGCTGAGTCTTCCCTCATCAAGCGCGTTCTTCACATCTTCGGCATTTATGACCTTGCCCCTGCACGTGTTGATAAGAATCGGCGCCTTCTTCATCTTGCTGATAAGGCTTGCATTTATCATGCCTTCGGTATCCGGCGTAGCAGGAACATGAAGGCTGATTATATCGGCGTTCTCAACCGCTTCTTCAACGGTCGGAACGAATTTCACGCCTTCGGTCGGAACGACGAAAATGTCGTGCGCGACCACATTCATGCCGAAGGCAATGCACCTCTTAGCCACCTGGCGCGCGATATTGCCCATTCCTATGAAGCCGATGGTCTTTCCATAAAGCTCATTCCTCTTGGTGCTCTTATACCACTCCTTGTGCTTCATCCCATGATGATAATAGCAAATGTTGTTTATGGACGAAAGCATGAGCGCAAAGGTAAGTTCCGCAACAGCGATCCCGCTCGCTTTCGGAGTGTTGGTGACTATAATCCCCTTGCTCTCGGCGTATTCCTTGTCGATATTGTCAATACCGACTCCGCCGCGGATTATGAGCTTGCAGTTGTAAGCGCCGTCAATCCACTCGCGATCGCATTTCGTCTTGGCGCGAACGAGAACGACATCCGCCTCGCCGACCCTAGATTTGTCGTCGGTGACCTCGCCGAACCTTTTCAGCTTCTCGGGCAAAGTCTTATCAAAAGCATCCGAAATCAAAATAAGCATGTTTCTTCCCCTCTCAAAGAATGTTTGTTACGGTTAATGATACCACTTTGCCCTTATAATTGCAAAGCGAATCACAAATACATCGTTCTGTATTTCTGGACGGTTCTGCGCGAGATGCTGATGCCCCTTTTTTCAAGAATCCGTCGTATGTTCTCGTCGGAAAGCTTCTTTGGGCTCGATTTTATTATATCGCTTATCGCATTCACGACATTGCTCTTGCTATTGCTCCCGTCGGCGGATTTTTCCATGAGGTCGGAAAGCGGCATGCAGCGATCCTCGAACTGAATATAGTTGGATGCGACGATTCTCGATGCGGTAGAAATCGAAATGTCCGAATAACGCGCTATGTCCTTCAGCATGAGCGAATGCTTCGAATCGGACTTGCCCATCAGCCAATTCAATTGCTTGCTGACCATGAAGTATGCGATTGTGGAAAGAGACCTGTTCCTGGAATCAATCATCGAAGTCAGAAGAGATATGTCCTTCTTGCAATTATCCACGAATTTTCTCCCTTCAGCATTAAGAATGGCCTTGTCGTAGGCATCGTCCGTCTCTATGGCAGGAAGCATGTCGTCCTTGACTGTTATATGCACTTCATTATGCTCGATCTTCACGTTGATCGTAGGAATCACATATTGAAACGACGGCCCCGAATAGTCCCTGGCGGGATTCGGATCCAGCTTTCGGACGATTTCAAATGCTTTTCTTATTTCGTCTTCATTGGCATGGTGGACGGACGCAAGTTCTGCAAACCGGTTCTTTGAAAACAATTTGAAATCGTTTTCGCTCAGCAATTCGCCCGCCAAGTCCAACATCTTTTCGCTGATGCCTTCCTGCAAAAAACCCGCCTTAAGCGCCTTGAGCTGTTTTCCGAGCGAGTCATACACGTCCATGGCCGCGCACCCGACAGGATCAATGGAGGATATGACATCCACCATCCTGCCATAAAGC
>CAMOXM010000130.1:0-3341 GCA_946629155.1 uncultured Spirochaetaceae bacterium
AACAGGAGAGGCGGTCTGATAGGAATCATAACCGTTGACGATATCATCGACGTCATAGAGCAAGAGGATACCGAGGATATTTCGAAAATGGCGGCGGTCCTCCCTTCGGATGAAGAATATCTCAAAACCAATGTTTTCGTTTTGGCCAAGAACAGAATAGTCTGGCTCGTCTTCCTGATGCTATCGTCGATAGTCGCATCAAGAATCTTGTCCGAACAGGAAAAGGTCTTCACGGTAATGCCCGTGCTGGTAGCATTCATACCCATGCTCATGGATGCGGGCGGGAACGCAGGAAGCCAGACATCCTCCATAATAATCAGAAGCATGGCAATCGGCGAAATAGGAATCAGAGACTACCTCAAAGTGGTATTCAAGGAAATACGCGTGGCTGTAATCACCTCGTTCGCTTTGGCAGCGTGCAACATGGTCAGGATGCTTGTAGAATTCCCATCGCAATTCTCGCTCGGAATATCTGTCAGCCTATCGCTTTTCCTTACCGTCATTGCTGCAAAAATGCTCGGATGCTCATTGCCGTTTCTCGCCAAAATGCTTCATGTGGATCCCGCATTGATGGCATCGCCGATAATCACGACGATGATGGATGCGTTTTCGCTTGTGTGCTACTTCTATGTCTGCAAGATGATAATAGGAATCTGAGCGACTCTTCTGAACGCCTGCCGTTCAATTTCCGCATTCGATGCTAATGGAGTTGAAAAAAGAAAGATTGTCATCGGTTCTGAAGGCTGCCTTCTGATCGTTTGATTTGTCAAGGATAATGCGTCCATCATGCATCATCAGCAAACGATTCCCGTATTCCAACGCATAACGTAAATTGTGCGTAACCATCATCGTGGTGAAATTCCCTTTTCTGATGACGTCGTCCGTAATCCTCATCACGATGTCGGCTGTTTTAGGGTCCAAAGCGGGCGGTATGCTCATCCAAAATCAAAATGTCTATAGGAGTCGTGGTCGCCATCAGCGAGGTTGTAGGGATTTTTAGAAGCGCAATCAAGAACATCCTTTTTCAAAAAAAAGCCATGCCTGGTCGAACGATATGGACTGCGGCAAGAACGAAAAGCACGAAGAATATCTCTATGGAGTTGCCGCTTGCCAATCTGACGACGGCATTCGCCTTGCCGCCTTCAGATGCTATGTAGAAGCAAAATGATAGGTAGAATATCGAAAGGAATGCGCTTGCGGAGCAAACCAATATGTCGCCCATGAAACTCATGGAAGGCGGATACGGATTCGTAGCCGTGGCGAATGCCATCGTCGCTCCTATGACGAAGAGAATCATGGAAATTCCAGGCTTCCTGAAAAGCAAACCTGAAAGCAAGCGCTCGAAGCCGCTGATGCTCGCATACAGAAACACGAAGCACGAGAACAGCAAATAGGCTGAGCTTAGGAAATACAATATGTGCATGTCATATCGGAAGTCTAGCGAGACCTCCGTCAGCGGTTTCCTTGTAATCGGCATTCAGGCTCTTTCCCGTTTCTTCCATGACTTCAACGGCATTATCGAATGAAACGATATGATGCCCGTCAGACATAAGGGCATATATGGCATTATTGACCGCTCGCATGCTTGCCATCGCATTTCTTTCTATGCAAGGAACCTGCACCAAGCCAAGCATTGGATCGCATGTAAGGCCCAGATGATGCTCCAAGCCCATCTCCGCAGCATACTCGATTTGCGAATTCGAACCGCCTAAAAGCTGCGTAGCCGCAGCTGAAGCCATTGCGCATGCGCTTCCGATTTCACCCTGACAGCCCACTTCGGCACCTGATATGCTTCCGTTTTCCTTTATGATGTTTCCGAAAAAGCCAGCCGTAAGCAAAGCCCTGCGTATTTTCTGATCCGGAAATCCGTAATTCTTCTGCAGGAAATGCAAAACGCTCGGCAAGACGCCGCAGCTTCCGCACGTGGGAGCAGTTACGACGACACCTCCGGCGGCATTCTGTTCGGATGCCGCGAGAGCATAGGAAACAAGCTCGGCGTTATACCCCATGGTTCCCGCAAAGCTTTTCGATTTTATATAATAGCTTCCGGCCTTTTTCTTAAGCTTCAGACCACCTGGCAAAACGCCATCGTCCTCTATTCCGTTGGCTATCTCATCCTTCATGGCTTTCCATACCATATCCATATAATCGACTATCGAACGGCCTTCCACCTTGATTGGAATCTCCCATATCCCGAGCCCTTCCTCCTCGCAATAAAGAAGGGCGCTTCTCATTGTCAGAAAATCCGAAGGATATATGTTTTCGCTTTCAATATCCTCATGCTCCCGAATGATTCTGCCCCCGCCCACGCTATAGAAAACCTCGCTTGCGGTTTCCTTTCCATCGACGAAAGCAATAAGCTTCAAGGCATTAGGATGTTTTGGCAAAATGACTTTAGGCTTCCATTTCACTTCCGCCGTCTTGCCGGACGCCTTAAAAACATCCTCGATCGCCTTATCGGTCATGTGCCCCTTACCCGTAGCCGCCAAAGAGCCATAAAGCTCGCATGCATATTTCTGCGCGTTCGGATTATCCTTCAAAAACGCTTCGGCTGCCCTGACAGGACCCATCGTATGAGAAGAAGACGGTCCGTGGCCTATCCGATACAATTCCTTTAACGATTCCATTCCCTACAAACTACTTAATTATGAAATTCACTATCCTATTCTTTACGACAACCGTCTTGACTATAGTCTTTCCCTCAAGCCATTTCGCTACCTTGGCATCGGCTTTCGCCAATTTCACCAAAACATCATCGCCGGAATCGACTGGCGCAACCACGACGGAGCGAACTTTTCCGTTCACCTGAACCGCTATGCTCGCGCTGTTTTCCACAATCTTGCTCTCATCATATTCCGGCCATTCAGACTTTGAAACGGACTCCTTTCCACCCAATGCCTGATTAAGCTCTTCCGCGAGGTGAGGCGCATAAGGCGAAAGGACAAGCACCAGATTTCTGAACATGGTTTCCGGAACCTTGTCCATTTGCGACAAATGCTGCAAATACACCATCATCGAGCTGATCGCGGTGTTGAACGACAGCGCCTCGGTATCCTCAGTCACTTTCTTGATGGTCGAATTCATGATTTTCTCATCTTCGGCGGAAAGAGGAATATTGGCGGAAGACACCTTATCCTTAAGCCTGTAAACGCGTTGCAGGAACCTTTCAAGCCCGGCGATTCCAGCCGTATTCCATGGCTTGGAAGCCTGAAGCGGTCCTAAGAACATCTCATACATCCTAAGGCAATCCGAACCGTATTTTTTGATCACATCATCCGGGTTCACCACATTCTTGAGGCTTTTCGACATCTTCGAAATCACCTGTGCGAGCTCCGTATCGG
>CAMOXM010000131.1:0-3228 GCA_946629155.1 uncultured Spirochaetaceae bacterium
AGGTAGTCCTTGCCTTCGAGGCGCAGCAGGCCTTTTTTCTTCACTTCGCTTTCTGAGCCGAGAGCATCGATGTCATCGAAGGAATAGACTTCAGCCTTGATGAATTTTTTCTCGAAATCGGTGTGTATGATGCCGGCGCACTCCGGCGCTTTCATTCCCTGTCGGAAGACCCAAGCCCTGTTCTCGTCTTTCCCGATAGTGAAGAACTCGCATAAGCCGAGCGTCCTGAAGGCGCTTTCTATAAGCGTTTTGAGACCGCTTTCCTTCAAACCAAGCGCCTCGAGCATTTCCTTTCGCTCCTCCGGCGTTTCCAATTCCGCCAATTCGCTTTCCAGCTTCCCTGAAATCACTATCGCTTCGCTATTATGCTCTCTGGCAATCCTTTTGGCTTCTTCCACATGCGAATTTTCATTTTTGAGACCGTCTTCGTCGCAATTGCAGATGTAGATGGTCTTTTTCATGGTAAGCAGGAACAACGGCGCCAATGCCGCCGCCTCCTTGTCGCTCCATTCTTCGTTTGCAAGCCATTTGCCGTCGCCAAGCATGCCTATCGCTTTCTCGAGCGCTTCCAAATCCTGATTCCCTTTCGTCAGCCTTGAGAGCCTTTTCTCCTTGTCGTACAATTTCGTCAGAGAATCCAAATCCTTGAGAATCAATTCCGTGTTGACGGTTTCGATATCGTCTTTCGGACTTATTTTGTTTCTTACATGGACGATATCCGGATCATCAAAGCATCTGACCACATGGCATATCAGACCCACTTCCCTGATATTCGCGAGAAATTGGTTGCCTAAGCCTTCTCCCTTGCTGGCTCCTTTGACAAGTCCTGCTATATCGACGAATTCCATCGTAGCGCTCACTTTCTTTTCGGGCGGCACTATTTCGCAAAGCCTGTCGAGCCTGCTGTCGGGCACGTTCACTATTCCGACATTCGGGTTTATGGTGCAGAACGGATAATTGGCTATTTCCGCCTTGGAAGCGCTCAGCGCCGAGAAGATAGTGCTTTTGCCTACGTTAGGCAGACCTACGATTCCGCAATTCAAATTCATTTTCCCAATCTCCTATTTCCTTTTAGAAGCGCCCTTATGCGATATTGCCGTACGACCTGAATTCCATTGAGAAATTCGCCTTGCCTTGGGAACTGCTCCTAAGCGCAGTGGCGAAGCCGAAAAGACTCTTCAAAGGCGCGGATGCCTTGATTTGGCTGTTTCCGCCTTTGCTTTCCATGCGCTCCACGTTTCCGGAACGCATCGTCAGAGCCGTTATGCAATCGCCGGTGTATTCGTCCGGCGTGGTTATAGTGACATTCATAAGCGGTTCGAGCAAAACAGGGGACAGCATTCTGGAGAGCTTGTCGAAGCACATTGCAGTGGCAGCCGCCACGATCGGTTCCGTCGTGTTTTCGTCTGCTGATATGCTTTCCACGACGACCTTGATGCCGGTGCATTCGTATCCTTGCTCGATTCCGCTTTGAAGGCTTTGGAATATCTGCTCCCTGCAGGCTTCGCAAAGCTCCTTTCGGACGCTTTTTGAAACAGCGCTCTTGATTTCCACTATGTTGTCCGCATATTCCCCGCTCGTCCTATGCTCTTCGATTTTCAGCCGCACGGATGCTGCCAGCGTCTTGTCTCCAACGGTTTTCGAATATGACTCCTCTGATTCGCCGGAGCCTTGAATGCTTTCCTTATGCGTTATTTGCGGGTTTCCTATATTGCATTTGATGTTGAACTCGTCTCTTATTCTTGTCGTCAGCACGTCCAAATGCAATTCTCCCATTCCTGAAATCACCGTTTGTCCGGTTGCGGCATCGTTTTTGAACATGAAAGTCGGATCCTCGTGCGCGAGTATCTCCAAGGCGCTTGCGAGCTTATCGTTGTCCTGCGTGCTTTCGCATTCTATCGCTACGGAAATCACAGGATGCGGGAAGGAGGGCTTTTCCAAAAGCACTCTGTCCTTTTCCTCGCATAACGTATCGCCCGTATAGGCGTTCTTGAAGCCGATTATCGCTATGATATCTCCGGATTTGGCCTCGGAAACCTCCGTGTAGTCCTTCGCATGCATCCTGAGAAGCCTGAACGCCCTTTCCTTGGCGTTTCTCGTGCAATTGTATATCATGGTCCCTTTCCGTATCGTTCCGCTGTAGATTCTGACATAGCTCAGAAATCCCAGCTGCTTGTCGTTCTGGACCTTGAACACAAGTCCCGCTAGCATCTTGCTGTCGTAGCTGATGCTTGTTTCCGTTTCGTTTTTTACTTCCGTTGCGCGAATAGGACCGGTTTGCGATGGGGAGGGGAGGAACGAGATCACTCCGTCTAGAAGCGGCTGAACCCCTATGTTCCTGAGCGAGGAGCCGGCATAAGTCGGAAGAACCTTGCCCTTCATGACGCCTGCCCTTATAGCCTGAACTATTTCATCGGTTTCGATTTGCTCGCTGGCGAAGTATTTTTCCATCAGTGCGTCCGAAAAAGTGCAAGCCTCTTCGATCAAGCGGTTTTTCGCTTCTTCCGCCGCGCCTGCCAGCTCGCTTGGAATCTCGCTTTCCGAGATAGTGGAGCCCTGATCGTCCTTGCCGAATGTCAGCATTTTTCCTTTCAAGACATCTATTACTCCGGAGAACGATTGCTCGCTTCCGACCGGCATTGTCATTTTCACCGGTGTTATATCGAATTTCTCCTTGACTTCATCGCAGACCCTGTCGTAATCCGCGCCCATCCTGTCCATTTTGTTGATGAACGCTATTTTCGGCACATCATATTTGAGGCTCTGCCTCCAGACCGTTTCGCTTTGCGCCTCCACGCCTCCGACTGCGCAGAAAATCGCTACGGCACCGTCCAGCACCCTCAGCGCTCTTTCTACTTCGGCGGAGAAGTCCACATGTCCCGGCGTGTCTATGATATTTATCGTTTTTCCTTTCCACGCGCATGTTATCGCAGCGCTCTGAATCGTTATTCCTCTTTCCTTCTCCTGTTCCATCCAATCTGTCGTCGTATTCCCTTCATCGACATTCCCGATCTTATGGCTCTCACCCGTATAGAACAGAATCCTCTCCGTCGTCGTCGTCTTTCCAGCATCTATATGCGCCATTATCCCTATATTGCGTGTGTTCTGCACTTGCTCTTCGTTGTTCATATCAGAAAAATATTGTATTTTAATTCCGCATTAAGAGCAAACGGTTCGTACGATGGCGAGCACCTGCGGGCGATAAATCCATCAATCGCTTCCGAGCGC
>CAMOXM010000132.1:0-3179 GCA_946629155.1 uncultured Spirochaetaceae bacterium
ATGAGATTTCAAAGGATGTCGATTCCTTGGAAACATGGGAGACAGTTCATAATTATATCGATACCGAAAACATGATATTGCGCAAAGGAGCAGTGAGCGCCAGACAAGGAGAGAAGATTCTGATACCTATAAACATGCGTGACGGCTCCTTGATCTGCACGGGCAGGGGCAATGCCGATTATAATTATTCTGCGCCTCATGGGGCGGGAAGGATAATGAGCCGAAACAAATCCAAGGAGACGATAAGCCTCGACGACTTCAAAAGCTCGATGGATGGGATATGGTCGTCTTGCGTGGATGATAAGAGGATCGACGAATCGCCTATGGCCTATAAATCCATAGATATGATTCTACCGCACATCCGAAGCACCGTGGATATCGTCAAAAGGCTTAGGCCCATATATAATTTCAAGGGCTTATAATTCAGGAATTTTCGAAAGAAATACGAGGTATATCATTATATGACACACCTGTCTGCTTACTATTTAAAGGAGAAGCTGCTTGATTGCTTTTAGGCAAGCGATCCGAAAGCGCATCAAATGGAGGATAAAGGAAAATGTGCATGGAAACGATAGTTAATGAAAAGGCTGATGGCAAGACCGATGATATGAACAACATATGCTTGCTGGTGGAGAACATCTGCGAGAGCATGTCGAAAGCGAAAATGAAAACGGAGGATTTGTCCGATAGGGAAAGAAACGGCATCAGGAAAATTTCGAAATTCTTCAAAGTCAATGAAAATGCAGGCATAGCGTCATGCCTGTCCGTTCAGGAACATTATTCGAATTCCAACAGATGCGTTTCCTTGCAGCGCATTCAGAATACTGTCGGATGCAAGCCTTTGAGGTTGATTCAGTTCAAGGACGGATTCGATGAATTATTGCGAAAGGGATATTTGACAGAGGTCAAGCCGTGGGAGTTTCATGGTGGCGATGAGAGTGACGAGGACTATTTCAACGAAGCATTTAAAGTGGATTCAAGTGTGATCAAATCAATTCAAAGCGGCAGATTCGTCAGACCTAAGGATAAGAAGGCGCATGCGGACGTAGATGTCGTTTTCATCATCGATTTCATTTCATCGCACCCATGTTTTCCCGTGCATACGATATTCACACGCACATCCTAATCATATTCACGCATATATCTCAAATACATCTCGTAATTACCTCTCTAACTTTATTTTGAACTAATTTTAAACTAATTGGTGTGTCATATAAAGACACATACATGCCTATGCCATTGCCTTTTGCGCATCAGGGGAAATTGCTTTTATTCCGGCGTTTGCTTAAAATCTAATAGAAGTTCGATAGCGCTTGATAGCGCTCGATAGTTTTTTTGAATGTAGGAGCTGATGGTTTTTATGAAGAAGACACATGTTTTTTTGATTGCGATCCTTTGTTTGGTTTTGACGGTTTTCTCGTGCGACAACAGCAGCGGCAGCGATAATGAGAGCGGCGGCAACGGCGGTGGTAATAACGGAGGCGATGCCGCTTTGGATTTCAGGGCGGATGATAGGATTTCGTTACCTTTCGCAGCTTTGCAGAAATTGGGGAAAATCAAGGAAGATGACGGAGCGGAGACGGTTTCCGTTGCTGGATGCTATACCTATTACGAAGATATCCTGATAGACGAAACGACCGTGACGGCGTATCTTGGCCTCCAGCTGACAAGCGAAGGCAAGATCAAATCGTTCTATGCCGTATCATCGGACAAGAATTCCAACGATGCTGTCGTTTGGCACAAGGATTCGGGCGGAGAGGTTTGGGAAGTCAATTACGTCGTCGGAACGGTAGGCGAAGGCGAGGATGAGAGGAACATCCTTATGATCAGCGAAGCTGGCGGGAAAATAGTCGGGGTCCTTTATTATGTACTTGAAGATGACAAGCTCGTTATTTCCGACGGAACGGAAGATGGTTCCATGGAGCTTTCTAAAGCCGAGGATGGCATTTTCGATGACGCTACGGATCCGACGGAGGATTTCTACGGGAGCGGAACTGAGGATGATCCGTATATGGTCGGCTGGGTGAAAACCGATGGCGCTTCAATAAATGAAAAGCTTGAGGGTTGCTTCACTTGCGATGATTTCGACTTTTCCGGCGAGGGTGTTTCGCTTTTCTTCGGCATTCGATTCGAGTTGAAAAAAGAGGACGGAGACATAACTGAAGCCAGAATATACAATTACTTCACCAGAAACGATTTTGTTGAAGACGGGGAGAAGGTCTATTCCTATAGTTTCGATAACCCTGAGAACAAAGGCATGCTTTGCAAATTCAAGGAAAGAGTCGTAAACCCCTATGTTTCCGATAGGAAGGTTACGAACCTCATAATATGGGAGAAAAGCTACGAAGACGACTGCTGCGGACAAACTCCGATTTATTTCGGTACGGATGCTGATGGAGATGTGACCGAGTTCTGGCTTGATAGCTGTTATGATGATTGGGCGAACAGATATAGTCACGATGGCGACAATGCGAAATATTTTTACCATTATGTCAAATCCGCCGATGACACCATCTTCGAAGGCGCATTCGATTATATGGACTACATAACGGGGGATAAGAACTTCTAGAGGCTTCCGGCAAATGCATGAATGCGAAAGAAGCATTGGAGACATATTTCGGCTATGATTCGTTCAAGCCCGGCCAGGATGAGATAATAGATGCCGTGCTTTCCGGAAGGGATGCGCTGGCGATCATGCCGACAGGCGCGGGCAAATCCGTTTGCTATCAGATTCCGGCGTTGCTCATGCATGGAATCACTATTGTCGTATCTTCGCTCATATCGCTTATGCAGGATCAGGTTGCGGCGTTGAACGATATGGGAATCGGCGCCGATTGCGTCAATTCGTTTCTGACAAATGAGCAGATTCGGCAAGTCTATCTCAAAGCGCTGGAAGACGAATGCAGGCTTTTGCATATCGCTCCGGAACGCCTTGAGAGCTATGATTGATTTCGCGGATTTTGCACGCAAAGCGGAAATTTCGATGGCGACGGTTGATGAAGCGCATTGCATTTCACAATGGGGGCAGGATTTCCGGCCGAGTTATTTGAAGATTATAGATTTCGTCAGCAATTTGTCCAAGCGGCCGGTGGTCAGCGCGTTCACTGCGACTGCTACGCGAGAGGTGAGAGAGGATATTTCCTGCAGATCCAGCTCAAGATCCACACTGCTTTGAGCCG
>CAMOXM010000133.1:0-3147 GCA_946629155.1 uncultured Spirochaetaceae bacterium
CGGAAAAATTGATAACCATGCGATTCCCACCTTCCGAAGGGCCCTCTTTCACGCTGATGTTCAGCCAATCGGGCGCGTTGTTCGATACGATGCCTTGAATGCTCTTCAAGTTCGCCTTATTTGCATTCAAGGCGTCTGCCCCTGTTTTAGTGAATTTCAGATTCACCAAGTTGAACGCGATGTCCTCGTTCATGGCGGATCCCGCTCCGGATGCCGTGAAATACACCTCTTCTTTCGAATTCATTACGATATTCGGTTTGACCGGATGTTCAGCCGAAGCCTCGCCGAGTTTTCCGGAAACTATCAGCGAATCGTTCGAATCCTCATATTTAGCTTCCTTATCCAAAATGTTAAGCCATGCTTTCCTTATCGGGATGCTGAATTCCAATTCGGAGGCGCGTTTCGTTCCGCTTACCTTGACTACAAGCCTGGTATCGCCTTCCCTAACGCTTTCGGCAACCTGAAAAGTAGCCCATCCGGATGCTCCGGTGTCCGCTTCGAGCGTTTGGCCCTTAGTCAAAAGCAGAGCGGCATCGCTGTTGAATTCCAGATTGTTCAAGTCGATGACAAACACCATGCCGTTAAGGCTCTCACCTGTTCCGACGCCTGATATGTCAACGATTTCATTATCAAGAAGCTCTATGCCGATTTCGGATTCGTCCTCATCAGTAGTCGGTCCTATCAGATTGTTAATCCATTCGCACGAAAAAAAACATGCGCAAATGAAAAAAATGTAAATCAGTCTTTTCATTTCATCTCCAAAAAAAGCACCATTGTATTATATTATAAAAAGCGTAAACCTCAAATAAGAGGCGCTTCAGAACCATATCGCATAGCTTTCGCACCCATCGCATTCCAATTCAATGCTTTCAGGTATCTCGTCCCATCTGTTTATTACGAACGACATCTCCGGCATCCATCCGGATGAATAGCCCTTCGAAGCGTCTGCTATGGCAAAACCGCATTCGTCGATGGCGGAATCAAGTACGCCCTTGGTAAAACCCCAATCGGAAAAGCAAGCGAACCCGCTTGCATCCGCATTCGGCATTTTGGACGAGTCGGATATGGACACGAAGCAATGACAGAGGAAATCACGATAAACATTCTTGAAACTATCGTTCAAGATGCTTTTCGTCATCGTATTTATGTTTCCGAAACTCAAATTCCCGCTTGCTGTCAGATCCGAGGCGCTATCCCGCCAGCCATGAAATCGACTTTCCGTCTCTTGACCGTATTTTTCCGCTATATAAGCGAAATACAGTCCTCCTGCACCGTAAACCGCATACGAATCCCCCGCTTCGGCGCTTCCATCGTTCGAATCTATAGGAGGTCGCCATCGATCGGTTATGCCGAGCCAATCCTTCACGGCATTCGATTCGCTGTCGCCTATGATCCTGTAAGATGCGTAATTAGCCGTCCCCTCATACCAGAATATGCTACCGGACAAATTCGATGTGAGATACTTTATCCCCGAAGCATACTTGCCGGACGGAATGTTCCCGTTCGCATCGTAAATAGTGCCGGTTTCAGGCAGGATATCCTCCTCGAATTCCTTTTCGGCCTTACTGAGAATATTCGAATCCATCAGATAATGCATATACTCATGCACAAGCGTTGATATGACTGTTTCAGCGGAGATTTTTCTGAATTTCTCAGGATACCCATCCTCGTCTTTCTTGTAATATTCGGAATACCCTTCCATGTATCTGGAATTAACGAAAAAGATGTCGGCTTCATTACTGCCCCTGCCTGGCCTTATGTTGGAATTGGAATATGCTCCTGCCACGCCAAGCCACTTGTCTTCCATGGAAATCATGCTCCCTTCTCCGAAGTCCGAGAAAACAACATGAAAATAACCTGTTCCACTTTTATCGTATTTGTCCAAATGAAAGACCTTGCGTTCCGTGCCAAGGACATCATCCTTGAAAACCCCTTCGGAAATGTATCCTCTCCATTCGTCCCAATACTCCGGCTCAAGCTCTCCGAAAATACCGTTCTTTGCGGATTCCGTGCAATAGTATTTTATCTTATTGGTCTCGTCTGCAAACCAAAACAGTCCGCTCGTCCTGCTATCTCCTCCACTGCCGTAATTCAGGCAAACCAAATCGACCCAATCGGATTGATCCGCAGGAGCCGTTTTCGCAGACGGCAATTCACTATAGCAGGTCTTGCGAGTATTACCAACGCCCTTCAAAGTGAATTTTCCGTAGGAACTTCCCGTGTAGCTGTCCGTCGGGTAGCTTATCGTCATCGTATATAGGCTGCTTGCGTTTTCGGCATCGATTCGAACAGCATGCCCCGATTGAAGCTTGGCGGATTGCACATACCTTTCTTGCAAATCGAAACCTCTCGAATGAGAGCATGATGCAACAAGCGGTAAAACAATGAAGACAAAACAAAGAACCGCACCGGAAAAACTCCCGATGCGGTTCGTTGCAAAACAACGCATTGCAAAAGTGCTAAGCTTCCAATTTCCGATCCTTAGGAAGCACAATATTGAGAATGATTGCTATCAATGCAGCCGGAACTATTCCCGAACCTCCGAAGATGTATTTCATCCATTGGGGCATGAATGTCTGAACAGCGCCTACCGAGCCTAGTCCATAACCGAGACCGAGCGCAATCGCGACAATAGTGGCATTACGGCCGTCAAGCGGCTCCTTGGTTACGAGATTGATTCCCGAAATCACTATCGAAGCGAACATAAATACGGCAGCTCCTCCCAAAACAGGCTGAGGCATAATGGAGATTATCGCGCCGATTTTGGGGAAAAGACCAGCTATGATGAGAATATACGCCCCCATGGAAATCGCATACCTGTTGACAACTTTCGTCATGCCGACCAAGCCGACATTCTGCGAAAACGAAGTATTCGGAAGAACTCCGAACAATGTCGCCAAAGAAGATCCGAATCCATCGCATACGACAGAACCGGAAAGCTCCCTGTCCGTAGCATCTCTGCCAAGGCCGCCTTCCACCACTCCAGCGGTATCGCCGATTGTCTCGACAGCCGTTACGATGAACATTATGCACATCGGAAGGATTGCTGAGATATTGAATCTGAGTGGCACGGGAAAGAGTCTGGGGAAAGAGAACCATCTGGCCTGTCCGATTTCCGCCCAGCGCGTTATATAGGCGCAGGTGACG
>CAMOXM010000134.1:0-3118 GCA_946629155.1 uncultured Spirochaetaceae bacterium
TCAACGGGCCGATTGCAGGCGTCAGAGTGGCTTATATCGGCGGTCGCTACATCATCAATCCGACCTTTGATGTGATTGAAAAGGCGAGCATGGACATAGTCGTCGCTGGAACCGCTGACGGCATTACGATGGTCGAAGGCGGGGCTAAGGAAGTGTCCGAAGAGGTGATGCTCGGGGCCATAACCGCTGCGGAACCTGAAATACGCAGGATATGCCATGCCATAAGCGCCTTGCGCGACAAGGCGGGTAAGCCGAAGCAGCCGCTGATGAAGAAGGACGATGACCCCGCATATTGCGGGGAGGTCGCCAGGTTTGCGCTTCCATTGGTTCGTGATGCGGCTTTCGCTCAAGGCGGCAAGCTTGTCAGATCGCAGAAAATCGCCGAGGTCAAGAAGGCTGTTAGCCAGCATTTCGCGTCGATCATCGAAAGCGATGCCAAAGCCGAATCGGTTATGATCGAGATGATAAACGACATTCATACGCAACTCCTCAGGACGTCCATACTTGACGAGGACAAGAGGGTTGATGGCAGGAACACGCATCAGATTCGGCCTATAACATGCGAATCGCATGTGCTTCCGATTCCCCATGGCTCGGCGCTTTTCACGAGAGGAGAGACTCAAAGTCTTGCCACGACTACGCTCGGAACCGATGATGACGAACAACTGATAGACAGCATTGACGGTGATACCACGTATTTGTCTTTTATGCTTCATTACAATTTTCCGCCTTTCAGCGTAGGCGAAACCGGAAAGCTCTCGACGGGAAGAAGGGAAATAGGGCATGGTCATCTTGCTCAGAGGGCTCTCGAAGCCGTTCTTCCTCCCAAGAGCGAATTCCCGTATGTCATTCGCGTGGTTTCAGATATAACGGAAAGCAACGGATCCTCGTCTATGGCGACTGTTTGCGGCGGTTGCCTTTCGCTGATGGATGCCGGCGTTCCCATAAAGCGTCCGGTTGCCGGAATAGCGATGGGGCTCATCACCAGCGATGAGAAGTACACCCGATACAAGATTCTCACCGACATACTCGGCGAAGAGGATCACATGGGCGATATGGATTTCAAGGTCGCGGGTACGAGAGAGGGCATAACCGCATTCCAAATGGATATAAAGATCGCCGGAGTGTCATCTGCGATAATGAAGGAAGCTCTTGACAGGGCTAAGGAAGCAAGGCTTAAAATACTTGATATTATGGTAGCATGCCTGCCTGAGCCGAGAAAACAAGTGAGCGCAAACGCGCCTACGATAATCAACCTCAAGATAGACGAGAAGAAGATAGGCGCTGTGATCGGTTCCGGAGGCGCGAACATCAAGCGCATACAGATGGAAACCGGAGCGAATGTCAATATTTCGGATGACGGGTCAACTGCCGTGTCCGCTTCCACCAGGGCGAAGGCGGAGAAAGCGGTTGAAATGATCAACTTGCTGATAGAGGAGCCGGAAGTGGGCAAGATCTATCAAGGGACGGTCAAGCGGATAATGGATTTCGGAGCGTTTGTCGAGTTCTTGCCGAAAAACGAAGGGTTGTGCCACATTTCCAAGTTGAGCAGAAAGCATGTCAATAAAGTCGATGATGTTCTCAAAGTCGGTCAGGTCATACCAGTCAAGCTGATTGAAATCGACAGGCTCGGAAGGGTGAATCTGAGTTATATAGACGCTTTGGAGGCCAATGCGGATAAGAGTTAGGGTTTTGAACGAGGGCGCAAAGCTGCCCTCGTATCAGACCTCAGGCGCTAGCGGCTTCGATTTCGAGGCATGTTTGGAGAATGATGTCGTTCTCAAGCCGTATCGAAGCGCTTTGATTCCCACCGGACTTGTTTTCGAGATTCCTGTAGGCTATGAGCTCCAGGTGAGAAGCAGGTCCGGTCTCGCCCTCAATTCGGGCGTTATAGTCTTGAACTCCCCTGGCACCGTCGATAGCGATTACCGAGGGGAAGTGCGGATAATCCTTTTCAATTCGTCCGATAGGGAATTCACTGTGAGGAATGGCGACAGGGTGGCTCAGGGCGTGGTATGCAGGACGGAGCGCTGCGAGTTCGAAGCATGCGATGCTCTTTCCGATTCGCAAAGGCGTTCCGGCGGCTTCGGAAGCACTGGAATCTGATGCTGTTTCAGGGTTGTGTTCGATGGCGGAATTGAAATCACGCGATATTTTCGACGAAGTCTATAAAAAGCACTTCAAAAGCATATTCCTATGCGCATTTTCCATTCTCGGCGATGCGGAGGATTCCAGGGATATCACGCAGGAGGCTTTTGAAAACTTCTACAGGAAGAATCAGAAGTTCCCTACGACTGCGGATGCGAAGTATCATTTGCTGCATAGTGTCAGGAATCTTTCTCTCAATCTTTTGAAAAGAAAGAAGACGGAGAAAAGAAAGAAGCCGCTGATTTCAAACGGTCAGCAGCAGGATTATGTCGTAGAGGCCGAGCAGCTGTTTTCGTTTGACGAGACGATGAGAATCGTCGACGATGCGCTTTTCGGGAAGGAGGATCTCAAGGACATATTCTGCATGAAGGTTTTCTGTGATCTTACGTGCTGCGATATAGCCGTAATGCGCGGAATGCCTTTGAACAGCGTGAAGTCCAAGCTTTATAGGGCTAGGATATTGGTTAGGGAAAGAATCGAGGAAATCAGGAACAAAAAATGAAAAGAATTGATTTGGAAAAGGTGTATTCGCCTGGTAGTTTTGAAGATGCCGTTTATGCCAAGTCCTTTGAAAACAAGGATTTTGAGCCGAAAGGCGATCCGAATGATCGTTTTTCCATTGTGATGCCGCCTCCTAATGTGACTGGAATACTTCACATGGGCCATGCCTTGAACATGACCTTGCAGGACATCCTCGTCCGGTATAACAGGATGATCGGAAAATCGGTGCTTTGGCTTCCGGGAACCGACCATGCTGGAATCGCAACGCAGCATGTCATGGAGGTCGAGCTCCTGAAAGAAGGTAAGAAGAGAACCGATTTATCTCGTGATGACTTTGTCGCCAGAACGCGGCAACTCAAGGACAAGCATCATGAAATCATAGTTTCGCAGATCAAGAAGATCGGCTCCTCATGCGATTGGTCGCGCGAAAGGTTCGCTCTTGATGACGGGTTTTCCGCCGCTGTCAGAG
>CAMOXM010000135.1:0-3049 GCA_946629155.1 uncultured Spirochaetaceae bacterium
GATCGGGTTGTCCGTCGAAATAATAGTCTGCAAGGATGCCATGCGGGTCAACGCCGTTCTGCCTTTCGGCGTAGCGGTCGATAATAGCTATCCTGCCGATATTCTTCCGGCAAGGACGATTCAGAATTTCAAGGGCTTGCTTTCGGATGCGTTCAACAGGAAAACCGAATGGTGTGAATTGCGCGATGCGAGAATTTGCAATGAAACCGAAAGCGAAGAAGACAGGATATTCGTCCCATCATCCGTCATGAAGAGAATCGCGGCTGATTTTTTCTCAAAATGCGATTCTGCCGTCATGGAATATGCAAACAGGCCTATGCCCGACGAGAATGTGGATTTCGAATGTTCTACGCCGGCCGAATCCGTGCTTTCTCCTGTCGCTTTCGGCAGACCTGCGACGGGTGCGTCATCATTTCGCGATAAAATATTGGAAGTCAACAATATTTCCGATTTTGATTGCCTTTTGGACGATTCGGGGGAAATTCCGCAGAATTTGCTTCGGAATGTGAAAGGTGTTGTGATAGGTCCGTATATGAACGTCGCCAATCGTCAGGCAGTTTTGTTTTTCAAGGACATGCTCGGAAACAAGCTCGCAGGCGCTGTGTCGTTTGTCGAAGGCGGCATCAGCGAGGATTTGAAGGTCAGGCTTATTGACGGGCAGGAGCTTTTTTCCAATAGGAATATGCCGTTTTGCATAAAAAGGGAGGCTGACGGCAGATTTTTGCAAGTTCGAGCACTTGAAATCGCTCACTCATAACTCCATAACCTTGTGAATGCCGGTCTGAAAGCAAGCCTGAAAGCAAGCCTGAAAGCAAGCCTGAAAGCAAGCCTGAAAGCAAGCTGTTTAGGGCGCTTTCTATGCAGCAGGTTGTTAGAAGCGCCCTTTACAAAATCGAAACAAAAGCATATAATACTTTCAAAATGGCGAACAAAAAGAAGAAAAATAACAGCAAGCATAGTTCCAGCGCGCCTAGAAAGATGAATAAGCCCGTTGCCAATAAGGGATTGCTGTCTTCAGATGCACCAATGTCCGATGGTCTGGCTGCGGAGGCATCCGTTTCCGATGAACCGATTTCGGAGGTTCAGGACTTTGATCCATCGGTTTCCGTTTCTGATGCGCAGGCTTCTGACGCGGTTGCTTCAGAAATATCCATTCTTGGTGCGGCGATTTCCGCAACAGCGGCTTCCGATGCGTTGGATTCTGATGTTCCGGAAAAATACATTCCGATCGCAACTGCTCATGTCGCCAAATCGGCTGACGAGAGACCTGCTGTCGCAGATGTCGGGTCCGCCGAGGAGAGAGCCCATAAATCCGAAAAGCGCAAAAAGAAGAAATCACACGTACCGGAGCGACCTGATTCTGCGGCTTCCGTTCAAAGCGATATCGATTCCGAGCCGATAGCCGAGTTGCCATCCGAGCAGTCTTCAGACATCGCAGATGCTGAAATTGCACATGATGTTGAAGCAGCGAACGATAATGAAGTGGCTGGCGTCGCGCCTGTCGAACCTACGACAATTGCAGAGGAATCCCCTGCTGGCGAGCTATCTGCGGATGCGACCGTCGAGGAGCGTGCTGAAGAGCATGTTGAGGAAGCGTCCGTCGCTGAGACGGCCGAAACTCAGGCCGACAATGAACAAGTTGAGTCCGTGTCTGATGAGGACAACGAAGAGCCTGTTGAGGAAATGCCTGCGTCTGAATCCGCTGACGAAGCTCCAGCTGTCGAGCTTGTCGAAGCGGAACCTGAAAACGTAGCGAATACGATCCCTGGAAAGTATAATATGCCGGATTTGGACGAAGAGATCGTGGAAAGGATGCGTGATAGGCGCCGCAATAGAAAGAAGAATTTTCAGGAGAATCTCCTGAACATCAAGAACACCCTGAGGAATTTCTACGAGAGCAAGGATAAAGTCGATGATGATGATATAGCCGTAGAACCGAAAAAGGAAATAGAGGGTGATGGCTTCGTATTCGTTAAAACCGAAGCGCCGGTTCAGGCCTCTGACCATGCAGGCGAGAAACCGGAAAAGAAGGATGACGCGCTTGTCAAAGAGGGTGGTGCTTCCGGTATTGCACAGCCGGAGAAGCAGGAGAAAAGGCTTAGGAATCCTATGCCCGTTGATACGTTGGTTTCCGCTTCGACCAAGACTGAAGCCGCAACTTCTGTTGAGCCTGTTCCGGCCGAAGCAGAGAAGGCTCCGATTGCTGATGGTGAAGCTACTGATTCGGAAGGCGATGCTGCAGCTGGAGAAAGCACTGCGCAAATTGGTTCGGAGGAGAAGCTGCATGGAACCGAAGCTGTCGAATCGCAGAATGGTGCTGATTCAGAAGAGCCGGAATCTGCTGCCATCGAGGGGACCGCTGAAAAGGAGGTTGCTGCTGTCGAAGAGCCTTCCGATCGTGCTCTTCATGATAATGGTGTTGAAGCTGATGAGGAACGCGGTCCTGCCGAATCGCAGAGCGAGGATGGCGCCGATGTTGCGGCTTCGATTGCGCAGCCGGATGGCTCGATCAAAGTTTCGCAAGATATTGATAGCGTTCGAAAAGAGGGTGAATCGGTCGTGTTTGATGCAAACAGCTTCGAATATGACGAATTCGATGATGACGGCAATATGATATGGAAGGCCGTTGACGATTATTCCAAGGTTTTCAGCGAAGAGTTCTACTCCAAATATGATGGCGCCGAATACTTGATGAACCTTAAGGCAAAGGCGAGAAGCGTCAAGTCCGATGTCAAAACAAAGAGCTCAAGGAATGAATCCACCGTTTATGGAATAAAATTCATTCAGGCGCGTGAGAGACTGGTTGATCGAGTCTATAAGGGCATTGAAAGGGAACCGCTGAAGGTTTATGATTACGTCAAGCCCGAATACCCGCTGGCGATTTGTACCGAGAAGATTACATTCAAGCAATTTTTCACGGATCTGTATATGAATTTCAAGAGTCATGATTATGCTTCGCAAACCGTCTTCAAGAGAATAATCTATGGAACGACTTACCCGAAGAAGATAATCAAGATGCGAGATGTGAAATACAAGAACTCGCTGATTT
>CAMOXM010000136.1:0-3043 GCA_946629155.1 uncultured Spirochaetaceae bacterium
AGCCTCATCGAAGCCATTTGCGAGTCCAATGCGCTGACATGCGGAGCAAAGCCGGTGGCGACTACGGTTATATGCAAATTCCCATTAAGCGATTGGTTTGTGGATTGTCCGGTCTTGATCAAAGCATCCTTATCGCAGAATTGCCCTATGTATTCGCCGATATCCCTATATTCCTTCAACGAAAGGTCTCCGTTCGATGCTATGTTCACCAGAACGTTTTTCGCTCCATCCAACCTTGTATTGTCGAGTATCGGATTGTTAATGGCTCTTTTCACGGCGTTTATGGCCCGGTTCTCCCCCTGGGACTCCCCTATTCCCATGAGCGCTTCCCCTGCGCCTAGCATCACGCTCTTCACATCCGCAAAGTCGATGTTTATCTCTCCCGGTTCCGTGATAAGCTCTGTGATTCCCGAAATGCCCTGCAAAAGAACATTGTCGGCAAGAAGCAAAGCATCCTTCATGGATATGTCCTTGCGCTCGTTTCCATCGTCCAATGTTATGAGGGCCTGGTTGGGAACTTGTATGAGCGCGTCTATGTACTTCTTCAGATCCTCGATTCCCTGATACGCCAATTCGATTTTACGCTTCCCTTCGAAGTTGAACGGTATCGTGACTATGCCGACGGTAAGGATGTTCATTTGCTTCGCTATTTCAGCAATCACAGGCGTGGCGCCGGTTCCGGTTCCTCCGCCCATACCGGTCGTCAGGAAAAGCATATCAGTATCGGCAAGGAGGTTTCTGATCTCCTCTTTGCTTTCCATAGCGGCGTTTCTGCCTATTTCCGGTTTGCCGCCGGCGCCGAGACCCCTCGTGAGCTCTTTGCCGAGCGTGAGTATTATATTCGCCTTGGAATGTTCGAGGGAAACCAGATCCGTATTCATGGCTATGTAGGTCACGCCGCCTATTCCGGAATCAACCATCCTATTGATGGCATTTCCGCCGCCTCCGCCAACTCCCACGACTTTTATTTTCGTGGCCTGATTGGGCTGTTCCTTAAGCATGCTCCTTATCTTATCCATGTCCATATCATTACTTCCCGCTAAAACAGCTTCTTGAAAAATCTCTTCACTTTGCTATCGCCATTGCCGCTATCGTTTCTGCCGGAGCGTTTGGCATCCTTGCCATCCGCTTCTCTCAAAATGTATTCATTGAGATTGTATTTCAAAAGCGACAGGACGTTTATATACTTCGGATCTATGCACTCGCGGGCAAGCCCCTTGATGTTTTCCGGAACGGCTATATGAACCGGCAAGGCGAATATATCTCCCGCTAATTCCGCAAGGCCTTTCTGATGCGCGGCGCCGCCAAGCAGATATATCCCGTTCGCAAAAGAGAGGAATTTGCTCGCATTGCTGAGCTTTTCCTTCAACATGATCAATATCTCGGCATACCGCGCGCTGACTATTTGCGAAATTTCGCTTTGGGGAATCCTTATGGTCTCCATGGTTCCGCTGCCTGGAATTTCAACTACGTTCTCCGGATCGACAAGAGGCAGATATGCCATTGCGCAATCCATCTTGATCTTATCGGCATCCTCCCTGTTCTTCTGCAATATGTATTGAAGGTCCTGCGATACGCTGGCGGATCCGAACGGAACCTCGCCTGCGAAGATTATTCTGCCGCCCTGATATGCCACCATATCGGAGCTTTCGTTTCCGATATCGATTATTATCGCCCCGCTCTGTTTCTGATCCTCATCCAAAAGAAGCTCCGATGCGCAAAGCGCCGAGAAGCAGAACTTCTCCTTATCGGGTCTTATGCCGCAGGACTCGAGCGCCAAAGTGTAACTCTCCCTGATTTCCTCCGATGACGTGAGCATCAGCATTTTGGTTTCGATTCTGTTGCCCGGAAGATTCAGCGGATTCTTGATCTTCGGCGTGTTATTGATTATGTATTCCTCGACTATGGTATGAAGAACATATCTTCCATATCTGAATTGTATGCTCGATCTGGCGCTTTCATGCGACTTCTCCACGTCTTCCTTGGTTATCGTGCTCCTGTCGTTCGGCAGCGTGTAGCTGCCTGAAGCGTGCACGAATTCCAAATCCTTGCCGCCTACGCCTACGAACGCCGTTTCAGGCAATTCATCGACATCGGCCTTCAAATCCCTGATGACATTGCCTATCGCCTTCTGAACATCGGCCAAATTGACTATCACTCCGTGATGTATGCCGTACGTTTTCGTTTCTTTTATAGATTCCAATACGAGTTCGGATTGCTCGTTTATTTCCGCTATAGCGGCTCTGATCATATCCGAACCGAAATCAAATGCCAGAAACCTCTTATCGCTCATTTTATCGTTCTCCATTCATCCGCAAATTATATACGAATCCGACAGCGTTTTCAAAAATCCTTTGACATTCGAGCTGGGTTTCCAATGTATGCCAGAAGCATAGAAGCCAAAACAAGCGAAGACGGTTCCTTCGGCAATAATGGAAAGTCGATTACGCCGATGCCGAAAACGGAAATGACGATTGTCAGGCACAAAACGAATGTCAGGTATATGAAAAGGGAAAGGGTTCCGTCATCGCGAATATAGCAAAAAGCCATCAAGCAGAATATCACGCAGGCGAAAACCGTTCCGACCACACCGAAAGCGTCGAAAAAATGCTGCTCATAGAACCTGATCGGAGTATGCGACGCCATTGCAGATGCAAATAATCCTTCCTTCCCAAAAGCGGCTGCCGACGAACCTATCGCAAATTGCTCCGATGCCGCATAGGTCAGGGATTTGCTGCCGAATACGATCATAATGCACACAAGCGTCACCAAAAGCTGAAGCAATCCGATTTTCAATAAGGACCTGCCGGAATTGTTCAAACCGTAGATAAATTCGAACGAAGCGAAAAGAAAAAGACCGCGGATATCTGAACACATCGCCAAGACCACGGAAAAGAACAATGTCATGAAAACATGCTCGGCAAAACGGCGCTTGCTCCCCCTATCGTTTTGCATGATTATGAAGTATGTGAAAATGAAAAGAACGCTCAAATGAATTCTGACTCCGAAAAACGAAGGACTCTGAGTCCTGCTGAAGAAAAGC
>CAMOXM010000137.1:0-2965 GCA_946629155.1 uncultured Spirochaetaceae bacterium
TCAGGAAGCATGCGGTCGATTGCAAACTTGTCGTTGTTCTCGCAAAGGGATCCGGTCACATCATACTTGAAGTCCGATGGCTTGCTTTCCTTTCCCAAAACGGTGATATGATGATAAGCGCCATAAAGACCAGGTCTCATGAGATCGGCCATGCAGGCATCAAGCCCGACATAGTCCTTGTATTTGTGAGTCACATGCCTGACTTTCGAAACCAAATAGCCGTAAGGTCCCGTAACGCACCTTCCGCATTCGAAGGCTATCTTCAAAGGTCCGAATCCCTTTGAGACTATGATCCCGTCGTAAAGCTCACGAATCCGGCTGCCTATGGCTTCTATGTCCATTTCCTTATCTGAAGGCTTGTAGGGTATGCCGATGCCGCCGCCGAAATCCACGCCTTCTATGGCGACTCCCGTTTCGGTTCTTATCATCGCCACCAAATCGAAAAGCATTCTCGCCGTCTCGACTATATCGTCTTCCTTCAAGCAATTCGATGCGACCATGGCATGAATGAAGAAATGCTTCGCACCTTTTTCCTTGGCAATCCTATAGCACTCGACCACCTGATCTTTCGTAACGCCGTATTTCGCTTCGACCGGATTGCCTATTATCGCATTTCCAGTCCTATCCTTTCCCGGATTATATCTGAACGATATGCTTTCAGGAAACGAAGGGCAGGCTTTCAAAACGCTTTCGATATGCTTGATGTCATCGAGGTTGATAATCGCTCCGAGTTCAAACGCCTTGCGGAATTCCTCCAAAGGCGTATCGTTGGACGAGAACATGATGCGATTTCCGGTTATTCCAGCTGTTTCGCAAAGCATCAATTCCGGCAACGACGAGCAATCCCCTCCCATACCGGCGCTCTTGAGCAGGCGAAGGATGTTTATATTGGGCAACGCCTTCACCGCAAAATAGTTTGTAAAGCCATCGGCCCACGAAAACGCCTTGTAGAATCTTTTGGCGAAGGAAAGAATCGCATCCCCGTCATAGATGTTGAAAGGGGTTCCTTCCCGCTCTGCGATTTTCCTTATGATTTCCCCGTCAATAGATACCTTCTTATCAGCCATTCAAATTCCTCACAATGCTGCTGACGGCAGCCTCCACATCTTCCCTATGTCCATAAGCGGAAACCCTGACGAAACCTTCGCCCGACGAGCCGAACCCCGCTCCCGGAGTAACGACCACGTGCGCCTTATCAAGAAGGTAATCGAAGAATTCCCAGCTTTTCATGCCGTTCGGACACTTGACCCAAACATACGGGCTATCCATTCCGCCGTAACAAGCGAGACCGACTTTCTGCAGACCTTCGCGTATGATGCGCGCATTTTCCAGATAATAATCGACAAGCAAAGCGCACTCCTTCCTGCCTTCCGGCGTCAGCGCTTGCAGACCGCCCGCCTGAGCGATATTCGAGGCGCCGTTGAAAAACGTGCATTGCCTTCTGTTCCAAATCGAATGAATCGTTCCTGCAGGCGCATTATCGCAAGCCAAGTTCTTAGGGACAACGCTCCACCCCAGCCTGACGCCGGTGAATCCTGCGTTCTTCGAGAACGAATTGATTTCTATCGCGCACTTTTCGGCGCCATCAATTTCATAAATGGTACGGGCAATGCCTTCGTGTTTGATGTAATCGCAATATGCCGCATCATAGATTATGATGGCCTTTTCCTTCAGCGCATAATCCACGAAGCCTTTCAGCTGGGCTTTTGTGGCGACAGCACCGGTCGGATTGTTCGGAAAGCAAAGATACATCAGATCAACATGGGTCGTCGGAGGCGCCGCCACGAATCCGTTGCTCTCGTCCGCACGCATATACACTATGCCCTCGTATCTGAAGGCGGATTCGTCAAACCCCTGCGTTCTGCCTCCAACCACATTCGAGTCCACATACACGGGGTATGCCGGATCCTGAACGGCAACTATGCTATCACTCGAAAAGACATCCTGTATGTTCGCCGCATCGCTCTTCGCGCCATCGGAAACGAAGAATTCATCGTCAGCCAATTCGACGCCGTACTCGCTCTTGTAAAACCGACTTAGCGCAACGCGCAAAGCATGATCACCCTGCTCATCCCCATATCCGGTATAAGTATCGCGCGATTCGAGAAGGCCGATCTTCCTTTTCATCGCCTGCGCTATGGAAGGCGTCAGGGCTTCAGTCGTATTCCCTATTCCGAGCCTCAGGATTCCGACCCCCTTATTCCTTTCGCTCCATGCTTTCGTCCTTCTCGCCACTTCAGGAAAAAGATACCCTCCGTTCAATTTAAGAAAGTTGTCATTAACTTTGGCCATTTGTCAATAATGCTCCTTTATCATCCTGTCAATGCACGAAATGAGGCTTTTCCTGTGCTCTTCATTTTCCAAAGAACAAAGCGGAAGGCGGAAAATCTCCTTGCAGAAACCCTTGTAAGCCATAGCTGTCTTTATCGGAATCGGATTGGTCTCTATGAAACATACCTTGAAGAACTCCGCGAACCACGAATTGATTTTCTCGGCCTTGACGAAATCTCCGCTCAGCGCTGCGGAAACCATCTGAGTCATCTCCGCCGGAAACAGATTCGACGCAACTGAAATCACGCCATCTCCATGCATTTTAATCAATTCGAGCGACAGATTGTCATCCCCCGACAACACAAAGAATCCGGCCTTCCTGCCTCTTATGACATTCCCCATCTGGCTCAAATCGCCCGAAGCCTCCTTCACGGCAACGATGTTCTTGCAATCTCCTACAAGCTTTTCCAAAGTCTGCGTTTCCAAATTGACGCCTGTCCTTCCCTTTATGTTATAAAGTATGCAAGGAATGGAAACCGAATCCGCAATGGCTTTGAAATGCAAATACAAACCTTTTTGGGTAGGTTTGTTATAGTATGGGTTAACAAGCAGAATCGCATCGACGCCATCATCCTGAGCATGCTGCGAAAGCCTTATGGCTTCATGCGTGGCATTGGAACCCGTTCCGGCAATT
>CAMOXM010000138.1:0-2948 GCA_946629155.1 uncultured Spirochaetaceae bacterium
CATGAAGCCTGGAATAATCGGAAATCTTGCCGTAAAGTCAATTCGAGATTCGTCGGCGGAGGCGCAATCCGCCGCCGAAAAGTCGAAGCGAAACACGGGATGGACCTTCCAATCGTAATCCCTTTTGGAAATCTCCAGACCATCGAAAAGCTCACGACGGCCACCGAACACCGCCTCGATAGTGGAAATCATCAGCGACTTACCGAAGCGGCGCGGGCGCGAGCAGAAGCAATACAAACCATCCATGCGGATAAGATCGTATAATAAATATCGGGTCTTATCAACATAAACGCAACCGCTGCTGATGAGCGTCTCGAAGGATGAATTTGTCGGGTTTATATTCTTCATGCATTCCAATTATATCGTTTTGGCATGGTTTTTCAAAAAAATTCGCACGAATTCGACAAATATGAATGTTCAAATGCGGGAATACGAAAATCAAAAAACCTCAGCTGTATGTAAAGAAGTCTGGAGAGCATATTCGGGCATTCCTGAAGCCTTCGGGAACTTGCGCCGGCACTCCTCGTAAATCCAATTTTCATCCTCGATTTCCCATGCGCTCCTCATTGCCGAGGGAACATTGATGTAATTTACATTAGCATGCACGCGATAATATATCGGACGTTTGATATCGTATTTCAGATTCTCCGTTGTATAGTCGATATATGTTTTGAGATTATCGACCAAAATCGGATTTATTCTGCCGCTATCGATGTTCAACGCGGAAAGATCCTGCTTCAGTTTGCGGTTATTGCTGAAAGCGTTTATATTCTCCTCACTCTCGGAAAAGCCGTTGACACGATATGATTTGGCTTCTGGCGACTCGTATGATGCCATCTTATTCCACCATGTGTTTATATGCGATTCCGTTCTCTCGGGCGAAGCATGCTACCCTATCATTGTTGCTGCTTTTACCTTTTACGATTATCATCAGCCTATTCCTGTCGCAATTCGAAAAAGCATTCGCATGAATATCAACCTTGGATGCATCGCTGCCATCAATAAGCAATGTTCTTAAATTGGGACAGTTGCAAAACGCCTCCGATTCGATGACAATGTTTGTATTTTCACGAACTTGCAAATCGATATCACACAGCTTCGGACAATCCTTGAAAGCATTATGCTGAAACAAAAGTTCACAATCGTCCGATGCATCATCAATCTGATGGGCTTTTACAGCCGCCAAATCATTGCATTTCTCGAAAGCCTTCTTCTCCACGACGAGACGGCCGTTAAACGACACAGAAAGACGCCCTACATCGCTTGCAAATGAAAAAGCACCTTCTGCGATGGTGTCAAACGGATCCGTTGTACAATCCGCATCGTCAATATCGCGAATATATCTCACCAGTCTTTTGTTCTTGTCGATAATAATCATAAATTCATCCTAATATACGACTTCGTTTGAAGTATAAAGCATTATTCCTGAAGAAGGGGTATAGAGATTTCTATAGGCGCCACCTGCTCCATCAAGCATTTCATATGTCCAATGCAAATAATTATAAGGGTAGGCGCTATTATCGTAACACCCTATGCTATAAGAATTTTTGTATTTTTCTGTTTTAGTCTTAGAAAAACATAGGCAGCTGCAGTTGAAGAACATGTAATTATAGCATCCTGCAGCGAGCGTCGTAGCGGGCAGCGCTATGCCTTTTGGACATTTTAGGGGTTTGAACATAATCGGCCTCTCCACGAAGCTGTTTCGCAATCCGCTTTTTTGTGCTATAATCCAGCATATCAGAAATAAAAAAACACAGGAAAATGCGCTATGAATAAAATCAAGATCCTATTCGTATGCCACGGAAATATATGCCGTTCGCCGATGGCTGAAGCGGTCATGAAGAAAATCGCCGAGGACGCAGGCAAATCCGATATGTTCGAAATATCGTCAGCGGCGGTAAGCAGCGAAGCGGCGGGATGCTCCGTCCATCCTCTGGCAAATAAGATGCTGAAGAAGCACGGAATCAGCAGCTTTTCACATATAGCGTGCCAGATGAGTACGGATGATTATTCCCATTACGACAGGATATTGGTGATGGATGAAAGCAATATGCGCAGAGTCATGACCATGACGGGGAATGATCCGTCGGGCAAGATCAGCATGCTGAACGAAATCGAAATAGACGACCCTTGGTACACCAACGATTTCGAAACGGCCTATGAACAGATCGAATCCGGATGCAAGGCGCTGTTCGATAATCTAATGAAAGAACTTGAACTGAAGGACGCTTCTGAAGGCATCTGAGACAGAAACTGCCGAATGCCTTTCTGTTGCCAAGCGTTTTCACGCTTCGCCTTCGGAATTGATTTTCCTGAACGCTTCGAGCGATTCCACGGCGCCGGAAAGCACAACCCTGCATCCGGCCTCCAGAACGAGATCGGGAGTTATGGTGGCATTCGTCTTGCTGCCGTTCATGACGGCTATCACATTGACATTATGCTTTCTCCGCCAATTCAGCTCAAGGATTGTTTTTCCGGCAAATATCGGATTCATATCTATGCTTATGATTGAAAAATCGCTTGAAAGAACCAGCATATCGAGATTCGCATTGCATATCAGATTCATAACGATTCGCTTCCCGCTGTCCTCTTCGGGAAAAACCGCTTGCGCCCCAAGCTTCTCCAATATCTTTCCATGCTCGTTATCCCTCGTCTTGCTTATAACACGATCAACTCCAAGCTCTATGCAATTCATGGTTGCCAGCACACTGGAGCCCACATCGCTTGAGAAGCCGACAATCACGGTATCGCAATCGCCGATGCCTGCTTCTTCAAATGCCTCCTTGGATATTGATTTAATAAGATAAACGGATGAGACAAAAGGAGCAACTTCTTCGAGTCTGTCCGAATCCTTGTCTATGGCTATGATGTTCTTGCCGAAATCATGCAAAGCCTGCAAAACGGCAAGCCCGAATCTTCCCAAGCCTATGACACCATAATTATCCTTG
>CAMOXM010000139.1:0-2862 GCA_946629155.1 uncultured Spirochaetaceae bacterium
GCAAGGCGTTCCCCTCCGAAACGGGCTAATACTTTGTGCATATGCCCGTTTCGAAAGGGGAATCCGCAGGGCATGCGGCTTGCACCGGAAGAGCGAACAGCGTGAAGGAAGGAGTTTTGAAAAAACCTCTGTATTATATCGTATCCGACATAATATGTCAAAGTTTTGAACTGAAACCAATAAGGACTCTGCGCTTGATTGAACTATAGAATGGACTTACTCAAGTGAAGTCGAACGGATCGACATCAAAATCGACTTTCACATTGGATTTGTACTCAATCCTGCCTTTCAGCAAATTGAAAACTTCGACAATGGCATTTGCGGATCCGCTCTTCAAAAGAAATTGCATCCTGTATCTTCCCGCTTCCTTGCAAACGGGACACGGACCTTCCTGCACTATTGCTATTTTATATCTTGCCGCCTTAGAGGCATCGGCGACAAGCTTATGAAGCAGAAAAGATATTTCACCGAAAAACTTCTTCAGCGCAACCTCATCCTCGCTTCTAATTACAATCCGCCCCATTCTGCTGAAGGGAGGAAGCATGAAGGCTTTCCTGATTGACATCTCGGTCTCATAGAACATATCGAACTGCCCGCTCTCAATATATTTGATTATTTCGCAAGCGCTGCCGTCCGTCTGGATCAGAACCTTGCTGTCCTTTGAGAAGCGTCCGGAACGGCCGGCTACTTGAACGAGCAATGAGAAAAGCCTTTCATCCTGCCTGAAATCTGCGCTCATATTGTTCTGCGATGCGTTTATTATGCCCACGAGCCTCAGATTCCTGAAATTAAATCCTTTCGAAACCATCTGAGTTCCGACGAGAATATTGATTTTACCTGACTCGAAATCGCGAATGATCCTTTCGCTCTCTCCTTTTCTGGAAGTGGAATCGGCATCCATCCTGACAATGCTTGAAAACGGAAACAAGTTCTTCAAGACCCTTTCGACATATTCCGTACCATATCCGGAATAAAGCTCGTTGGAATTGCCGCATTGAGGACATCTGACAAAATAGGGAATCTCCCTCTTGCATCTATGGCATACGAACGTATTCCGGCTTCTATGATAAGTCATGCTTACGGAGCAATCAGGACAAATCATCTCGAATCCGCAAGTCTGGCATTTGTAATGATACAGATAGCCTCGCCTGTTCAGAAAGAGGATGACCCCTCTGTTATTATCCAATTCGTTGCGCATCAATTCAAGCAATTCATCCGAAATCACGTCATCCGCATTCTTACGAAGGACCGTGACTATGTCAGGCATTCCGGAATCGCTTATCCTTCTGGAAAGGACGAGCTGCTCCACTTTTCCATCATTAATCGCCTTCATGCATTCCAAAGACGGCGTCGCGCTTGCAAATACTAGAGTCGATCGATTCGTCTGAGCGCGTTTCTGAACCACTTGTCGAACATGAAAACGAGGCGAGTGCTCGCCTTTGTAGGATTGATCCTGCTCTTCATCCACTATTATCATCTTCAAATCGCGCAAAGGCGAAAACGCCGAAGAGCGGGTTCCCAAGACCATTTTCACCTCGCCGGCCTTGCATCTCTCGAAAATGTCCGTTCTCATTTTTTGCGTGACATTCGAGTGCACGACAGCCATTTCGTCGTCCGAAAACAATTCCGATGCCGTTTTCCTAAGTTGATTCGTAAGGGCGATTTCAGGCACGAGATACAAGACTGAATGACCTTCATCGACAGCCTTTCTCGCAGCCCTCATAAGAACTTCGGTCTTTCCCGACCCCGTCACTCCACGCAAATACAACATTCTGAAATCTTCAGCCGCAACGCATTCCGCTATTTTGTCGAAAGCCTTTTGCTGCTCGTCATTGAATGTTATTTCCGCATTTGTCTTGGTCTTGTTGCCGCCGCAAGGTCCTTGCGAGGACAAACCTCTATCCTTTTCAGAACGTGTTTTGGGCTTTTTCCTGTATCTGTCGTGCGTGCTGGGAAGAATGAGCGAAAGGCTCTCGCTCATAGATGAAACGTAGAATTCGCTAATCCATTTTCCGAGCGAAAGAAGCTCCTCGCTCAGCAGGGGCTTATCATCGATTACCCTCAATACCGAAGCAAGCCTAATGCCTTCCGGAGCATCAGCATCATCAGCCGAAGATATGACAACGCCGTATTTCCTCTGCCTTGAGAAAGGCACCTCCACTCTGCACCCGACAAGATCCCTTCCGCAAAGATCGGGCGGTACCGAATAAGTATAGTCGCATCTGACATTATACGGCAGATCGAGTATGACTACCTGAACAATCACGAAACCAAAAAAGACAAGGATCTGCCGGGTTTCAAACTATTATTCCGGATTAAATCAGCGGAAGCCTATTTCATGGCATCCGCTGAGAAGGAATAAGGGAGTATTTCGCAAAAGGCATGGCATTCCGTTTTGCTCAAATCGCAATTCCCAACGAACACTTTGGCATCGCCATCAGCGAATTCCCCGATTGTCTGCCTGCATATTCCGCAAGGCTCGAATACGTTGCCCGTGCTGTTCACCACATAAATCGCAGCGATTCTGAAATCAGAACCTTCTGCGGTGATCGCATTGGCTATGGCGCTTCGCTCGGCGCATATCCCGCATGGATAGCTGGAGTTCTCGATATTGACTCCTTTGTATTGTTTGCCGGTCTTGGCTGAAACAGCGATGCTCGACACCTTGCACTTGGAATACGTCGAATAGGAGTTTTCCAGATTCGACAGCGCTTCCTTGAGAATAGCCAAATCCGAGGACGATATGTTCTTTCCCATAATCGAATCAGCTCGGATATTTGAATGCGACGCTTTCGCCTTCGCTTATGAGCTTTCCATCTCCTGGTATGCCGAGATAGAACCCGTAGATCGGAAGAGCACACG
>CAMOXM010000140.1:0-2789 GCA_946629155.1 uncultured Spirochaetaceae bacterium
CTGTTTTTATCGGTAGAAATGTTCATACATCGCCGGTATAATAGACGGCGAGAAATCGGGATTTAACAATTCCTTTCAAATCGACACTTTCAGCTTTTCGTGCCGTTCATTCCGGATTCTTCGGGTGATATGATAATGTCACAAAACAAAGGAGGTTTCTGAAATGAACACAGACAAAACCTATGCGGAAAAGATCGCGAGCGAGTACGCTCCAAAAGAGACGAGAAAGGTCGTCGCACTGAAAAAGCTCGACAACCGCGCAAAACTCCCTGCAAACATCTTCGCCTACACGTTCGGCGTCGTCATGGCACTTCTGCTCGGTGTCGGAATGTGCCTGTCAATGAAGGTAATCGGTGACGGAAGCACGCTCTTTACGGTGCTGGGCGTTGCCGTCGGTGTAATCGGGATCGTCGGTATTTCGGTCAATTACCCGATCCACAAAAAGATTCTTGAAAAATCAAAGAAAAAGTATTCCGCCGATATCATCGCCCTTGCAAATCAGATAGCGGCGGAATAAAGGAGTGTTTATGAACAAGCAGGAAAGCAAATATCAATACACAGCCTCGCTTATGGACGAGGCTTTCCTGCTTTTGCTGGAACAAAAGGAATATGACACGATCACGGTAAAGGAAATCTGTCAGAAAGCTGGAGTAAACCGCTCGACATTCTATCTTCATTATGAGACGATGAACGATCTTTTGGAGGAAACCGTCGGTATGATCAATGACCGCTTCAAAGCATCACTTTCATCCGTTCCGGCTGATGATCCGAGCAAAGTGGTACTGACGAGCGAAAAGTACCTGCGGCCTTATCTCAATTTCATCAAGGAGAACCGACGGGCATATAAGGTTATCCATCAAAAAGACCATCTTTTCAATTCTCAAAAGACATTTGAAAGCTTTTATCAGTCGATCTTCTCTCCTGCGCTGACGCATTTTGGCGTAAGTGAAAAAGATAAGAAATACGTGTTCGCGTTCTATACGCAGGGCACAGTGGCGATCATCGGGAAATGGCTTGAAGACAACTGCCGGGACGATATAGATGTGATCATCGATCTCATCATGAAGCACACTATGGCATACGGACGGGATGAACAATGAGCCGGGTTAAGCAGTTTTTTGATCGGTGGAAGACCGATTATGATTTCAAGACCGTCACCGCCGCGCTCGGTTCCCTTTTCGTGACGGCGCTCTTTGCGCTCTATAACGGATTTCTCGGCGTTTATCACGCTTCATTGTGGCACGGTTCGATCTGCGTCTATTACTTGGTACTTGTCGGTCTTCGTACCATGATCATCGCAGCAAGAAAGAACGCAGACCAAAGAGCACAGTCCAAACGCGCGCAAACAAAAGTTTATGTCGCGTCGGCGGTGTTGCTTTTGCTTCTGAATCTTTGCCTCGTCGTTCCTGTGTCCCTGATGGTCGTTCAGCAAAAGCCCGTCGATATGACGTTGATCCCCGCAATCGCGATGGCAGCGTATACGACGTATAAAGTTATCATGGCGTCGGTTAATCTCAAGAGGAGAAAAAGATCGTCGGACAGACTCGTTCGCCTGCTTCGGACGATCAGCTTCATAGACGCGCTCGTGTCCGTTCTCACGTTGCAAAACACGCTTATCATGGTAAATATAAAAAGCGAAAGTTCGGAAATGCTGACTTTGTCTGCAATCACGAGCGCCGCGATCATGATTGCAGTGCTTGCGTTGTCCTTCTCCGCTATGATGAATGGGATTAAGCGCAGGAAAACGATAAATGATGCGCATAGCTGATTTCAACAAATTCCGGGTTGACGAGGTGCCTGTACATGAAGCAAATCACAAATCTCGTAGTCAGCTAATTGCAATGAAACCGCAGCTGTCCGGAGTATATACGCTCAGTGAGAGCAGAAGAGGATATCTCTCGAAATAATAGTCTCCGGGAAGCCGCTTGTGATGCGTTGTTTTTCGTTCGGCGCTGCTCCAAAGCTCCAAATTTATATAAGATTGGAGTTTTTTGCTGGATTTATATAAAAAACCATCACAGAATCAAGGATGTGCATAATCATATATGCTCAAAACAGATCAAATCGGCTGTTTTCATGATTAAAATTGATATCAGCAATTATGGTGCGCGTTTCACGGGAAAAGCGCAGCCGGTTTTTGCTTCTATTAAAGGAAAATAGGGAGCGGGGCGTATATAAACCTGTCAGTATTTGATGAACTTATATACAATTGACGAACGGTGCCGGAGCGGCAGAAATAGTGGACGTATTTTTATGCATTAAAGTGCATAAAAATACGCAAACACATCGGAAACGCAATTGCTCCTTTCGAAAAGAGGCCTTGCGGCAGTCTTGGGAAAGCAGTCCCGGACAGAACCGTGAGTTAGAACAAAAAGGATGCCGCGATGGGCTGGAGGGGGGGGACGGCTGCCCTGGTGCAAAAACACATTGAATAAACTGTGAAAAGCAAGTAAAATATGGTCTATGAAAAATACATAAGGGAGATATTCTTATGGCTGACAAAAAGATGGTAGAGGCGATCACAGCGAGAGATGTGGATTTTGCCCAGTGGTATACCGATGTGGTCAAAAAGGCTGAGCTGGTGGATTACTCCAGCGTTAAGGGCTGTATGATACTGCGGCCCAACGGCTATGCGATCTGGGAAAATATCATGCATGAGCTGGACCGCCGTTTTAAAGAGACCGGCGTGGAAAACGTGGCTATGCCTCTCTTTATCCCGGAGAGCCTTCTCCAGAAGGAAAAGGATCACGTCGAGGGCTTCGCTCCCGAGGTGGCATGGGTCACACAGG
>CAMOXM010000141.1:0-2785 GCA_946629155.1 uncultured Spirochaetaceae bacterium
TCCGCCAAAATCAACGTCAAAATGGACTATGCCGGTTTTGATCGTTCGTCCCTTTCTTATGCCGACGGCAAAGTTACCGCGGATCTCATGGTATACGGCGTTGCTGACGTGGATACCCTCAATAAAGACAATGTGACCGTGGAAGGCGCGACCGTGGAAGCGTTGACCAAGACAGATGACAACAGGGTTCGGCTCTCCCTTACAGTTGAAAACGCTGCAAGTATCAACGATTTTGTCGACTTTATCAACGGCAAAAAAATGACGCTTGGCGCATACGAAACTGAAGTTCACTTATCACAAGCGACCTTCTATCCCGTTTTCGATTATATCGAGAAAAATGGCGAAAACTTTGATTTAACGCTCAAACTCTATATTTACGGCGGTACTGTCGACAGTACTTTTACTGCTGACAAAATTGCTTTGGGCGACGAATTTGCCGGCGCGGCGGTCAAATCTGTGACCGTGGATGCGGATAATCTTGCCACCCTCGTCATTTCAGTGCCGAACGGCGGTTTTACCGAGGAAAACTATCAGTTTGACGGCGCAGTTACCGTTAAAGCCGGAGCCGTTACAAACGCATGGGGCGCAAAGACTTCCGATGATTATACTTACAGCCGCAGTTATTCAGCAGAATCACTGGGCAGAGAGGTATCGCTCAATACCGATACGTTGCTGGAGATACAGAAATTCACCAGAGGTCAAAACACCACGTTCGGCAACATCTGCTACTGGGCGGGCAATGCCGGCACGGTATTCAACATTGCAAAGAGCGTGTTGGAAATTACGGGAGTTGTAAAATCCGAACACCAACAAGTAATGGAACAACTCGCCGTTATGGACAAAAAACTGGATAACATCCAAGCGGGCATCACCGATATCAAAAAGTCGATCGGCGATCTGGTGCTTTTGACCAAGGTTTTATCAAGAGAAGAGGAAAAGAGAGAACTAAAGAGCAAAATCGACGATTTTGAAGCACTGCTGATCGAGTTCAACCATACGATCGACGTCACAAGAGCCATTCAGAAACGCGCCGCGCTTGATATGGCGCTTGAGGAGGCAGGCGTTACACCTGATTATACCGGCATGACGATTGAGCAGGTCGCGGCGGAAAAAGAGAGGCTGCGCAAAGAGTATCTGCCCGACGTTGACGGTATGACCGACAAAGAAGCCGCACAGTATAACGTCAAGGTCATGAACTATCTCAACGCTCAAATCGCCGATCCGAACTGTCCTTCGGAGTACGCTTCCTATAACGACTATATCAGAGATCTGGAGGTCGCTTTCAAAAATATCTGCAGTTCGCTTGATAAACCCGTGGCGTCCAACCCCATCAGTTTTTATGACGAGCTGTGCTCTTACACCTACAACTTCGATTCGCAAACCTACGATTTTCGGCTTGCCAACCGCGTGACGATTCAATACAACCTTGCCGACGCGATCTCCGTTTTGGCGTTTCACTTCAAAGTGGCAGCCAACCCCGATTCAGATCGCTACGCGTTGATCGGCGCCGCATTCCAAAAAGCACTGGACTCTTCCATCTGGAAGGTCAGCGGGCGTCCTGCAAGCGAGATCAAAGCTAAATTACATATCGCGCAGCAATCGGAAGCGAGAATATACATAAGTGATGTTAAAATCTCCGGATCAAACACAAGCAGAGAGGAGGCAATGCAATATCTGATCGATGAAGGATATACGGTTATCGATTGTGACATGAATGCAGGAACCAAAAAAGGTTGCTATATCTTCCTTGGATATAAAACAACTACGAATTTCAATGAAGCCATATCCGGATTTTATCTTGGCAACAAGTATCCGGAAAGTGTAACCGTTGATGGCCTTGGAACGGGATATCTCGCACCTTACACCGGAGACGACTTCTTCAAATCTCTTCCCGGAAACCTGAATAGAGGCTGTGGTGCAGGCAAAGGTATTTATCTGTATTACTTCAAGAATGCAGAAGAAACCGGTAGAGCCGTTTCTAAAATTGAAATTGTCAAAGGTTCTTCGGCGGCAAGCCGCAGCATTCCCCACGACAGCATACTCACAGGAGACCTGAATCAGGGCGCCGGCGGATATTACGTATATATGTGTATCGGTACAAAGGGGGTCAACGATGGAGTCGATGTGAGCCTTGTAAATAAAATGGTTGAGACGGATCAATCTTATTATCCTTATTGCTATACCCTCGGCTGCAAGGTGTCTACTTATGTAACAACGCAGGGGGTAAATAACGAAAGTACTATCAAAAAATCCAAAAACTGGACTGTTGAGGAGATCAACGAATTCTTTGCGAGAATGAAGCATTGGTATATGAAAGATGAATTTCGTTCCGCGGGTCTTTATATAGGCGATAGTTTAGTGTTCACATATGAGGATAACTGGTTGGGAAAAAATCATTGCGTTTATATCCGTCAAATATCTAATGACAGAGCTATTACCGGTGTAACTAATGATTATATCGGCTATAACTATGACTGGACTCAAGGTTATATATATTTTTTAATGCGATATTGATTAATAATCATAAGAACAGCAACGCCCTTTGCAGAAATCGATCTGCAAAGGGCGTTGTTTGTAAAACGGATGGATCAATCAATGTGATAGGGCTCGATCTTCGTCACCTTTGCCGCGAAGACGCCGTCGGGCAGCGGGTGTTCGAGAAGTTCGTCATAAGTGTATTCCATTTCGAATGTCGCCATATCCGAATAATACGTATTGCCAAAGATGTCGGTGGCGACGAATACGTAATAATATGTGCTTCCGGAAAGAGGAACCTCGGTTATTT
>CAMOXM010000142.1:0-2784 GCA_946629155.1 uncultured Spirochaetaceae bacterium
CTTTCTCCAGCCGCTGATGAGATAATAGGTTTCCTCGCCATCGAATTGGGGAAGCGCATTCTCAAATGGGACTTTGCCACTTGAGTCTTTCACGCCGCCAATCCAAGAGAGCAAGGATTTAGAATAATCTTCATTTGCGTTTACGGCTGTTGCATTGGCAAAAGCGGCCGGCTCAGAAGAAAGCGAGAAACAATAGTAAATGTATGGATACGGCGCGTAGTCCCATCCATCATATTTTTGATAATACCTGCCAACGATTGTGCTTTCGGGCGGAAGCGAAACGCCCCACTCCTGCATCCTAGCCAACGCATCGGCGTCAGCCTCGCCAGATGATTGCTTCACCGAACACGAGAAAAGAAGCGGGATTCCCAAAATAATATAAGCAAGTCTACATTTCATATTTTGGCACCCCCTTCTTTACACATAATCAAAACAAGCAAAAAGCCTAAGCGTGCTTGGCTGATAAATAACATCCAACATCTCGTAATCGTATTCGAGGCCTTCCTCAGCAGACGCGGAATTATAATCATACCCATTGCAAGGGACATAGACTCGCTCGGCAGCGGGGCGAGAAGAGGGATCGGCATCTTGCTCGGCTGATGCTCGGGAAAACGCAAAGATAACTCCGTGAAATGACTCCCCATCAAAATCAGGAAGCACATTCCTGTCGATCACATGCCCGCCATCCCATAATCTCGACGAAATAATGTCCCATCTATTTTTGGTTTCTTGATCGACGGGGGCGGTGAATAGCGACAATAAGTCGGCAGGCTCTTCTTGGAAGGAAAAAGCGCAATAAACATGGAAGTACTCTGGCTTATTCCAGCCGAGATAACTGCGATAGTACTTTGCCAACAGAGTCGAGTCTTCAGGGAGCTTAACGCCCCAATTCTCGAAACGCCTTGTCAAAGAATGGGCGGTCTCAGATTGCACAACGCTGCACGACGATAAAGAGAGCGCAATGAGCAATGCGCAGGGAAATGAGCATTTCATCAATAGATTCATCTCAGACAATCCCCCAAAATCTGAATCTCGACGTACCAGCGTGGTTGTCAATTAATTATATTCAGCAGCCTGAATATCGGCATTAAATACTGAACACCCTAAGAAAAAAGCATTCATCCGTTTAATCGGGGAATGCCTGAAGATAGCTGAAGTTTAACTTATTTCAGTTTGTTCTCGGCTTGGAAGTTTTCGAATGCGATGGCTTCGCCGAGGGAGACGGCGGCTTTGCTTGCCTAAGACCGCCTGCGCATTAGCTCACATAGTCATGGCCAAGATTTCCCTGATCCTTTCCTTTGGGGTTAGGAAGACGATGCCGCGATCCTGAATAACCATTTGGACGGCCTTCGCGATGTCAACGGTATGGTACGGCTCATAGACGCCCATCAAAAACGCAGGCGGGATTCGATGGAACGCATCCTTGGAAGACGACATCGTCAAATAGCAGTAAGCCCTATAGAAATAGCCGATCCAGTGGGCTACCGCTTCTTCATAGACGACGCCGCGCTTCTTCGGCTTCACCTTGCTTTTGGTCCGCTCATAGATATCCTCTTCCGAGCCAACGCCATAGAGAAAAGAAAGATCATCCAGCTTTCTTGCATGTTCGGAATGCATGAAAACCTTAATGAAGCCGTAAGTCGGCACGCCTTCTTCGGCTGAGCGGGAGAAGATTCTCGCTTGGATTGCGGAGAGACTGTGGCCGGTTTTATCGAATTCTCGTGAAAAGCTCATCGAAGTATTTCCCCTTTCTTCGGTATTCAATCAAAGCCAACTGCGCTTTCGAAAGGCCTTGCTTCGACATGGCTTCTTTGGCGAAAGCGTAATCTCGTTTCTCTTCGTCACAGAGATAAATGCGGTCAAGAGGCAGGAGTTTTGAGCAGGCCTTCGCAGATTTGAATACATATTGCATGCCGAGATTCGTCGCGCTTAAAGCATGGAAGCATGCCTCATCCGTGATTTCGTTATGGGCAAAACTGTTGAGGATCTGGTACATTTGATTGTCTGCGATGGGGGCAATCACGTAGTCGGATTCTTGGACGATGCGGGCGATTTCCAAAACTTTTTCGCTGGCCTCAAATCCCCGGAACGCGCCTCTGAAATAGAGCACGGCATACATCCATTCCCTGCCCGTTTCGAAACGGCAGGATCTCAGTTTGCTCTGAATCGGAAAATAGAATGCGTAAACCGAGCCCTTCCTTTTTTCGGCAATCCAGGTTGCCGCCTGATTCAGGTTGGTCCCCGCATAGAATCCGTTTCCAAAATCATTCGGCGGGACCGAGTGGAACGGGTCGACGGAGCCAGAGATGGTCGCCTCCGTGCCATGGAACAAAAGGATTTGCTTTCGGCTTTCTTCTTGAAAGAAATCCGCTTTCGCTTGGCTTAAGGCCAATCCGTTTGCATACGCGTAGGAGTAAACCCGTTCCACCGCCTCGGGGCTTGGCGAAACGGATCCCGCCTCCCACCTCGCAAGCGAGATGCGGCTCACGCCGACTTCATTCGCGAACGCCATCTGCGATAATCCGAAGTATTTTCTGATTCTGAATATGTCCTTCTTGAAATCATAATCTTTCATATTTTGATTGTATCATGTGATACACCCATTTTGAACACTGCGAAACATAGATTCAATTGTTCCGATAGAACCGTTGGTTTCACGGTCACGAATGCATCATGGAGCAAAAAGCCGCCCAACGAATGGACGGCACGGCAAATTGCGTTGGAGGATCCTTATTTCAATTTGTTCTCGGCCTGGATGACGCCATATCCGCCATCGAGGCGCTT
>CAMOXM010000143.1:0-2771 GCA_946629155.1 uncultured Spirochaetaceae bacterium
TCGGCTCGTAAGCGCATACGATTCCAGGAATCGAAAACGCCGATTGAGCAAGACACAAAAGCAAAACCGACGATAAAATGCAAAATTTTCTCCACATAGTAGAACCTCTGAACTTTTTCAAAACGATGAGAAATCCCCATCGAAGGCACCGGTTTCAATGGATCTGGCCTCATACCCATCATCCTGCCTTGCCTCATCGGACTCGTCAAGCATTTTGAGCGGATTGAAGGGGTGAAATTGCACCGCCCTCCTTTTCATATACGACCTCGGATGATTCCTGACCCCCTGATAATCGAAATACACATATTTCTCATACTTGTCGTTCATTCGCCTGACTCGCAACTCCATCCTTCACAGACAAAGCGCAAGCATCAAGGAGAGCGGAGAAGGAATTTGAAAAAGCTTCTATGTCCTTCATCTTCTTCCTGCCATACACGATGTTGCTGCCAACCATGCCGCCGTTTCCGCGCTTGTCGATCACGCGGACGCCGTTTTCCTGCAGCTTAGATTGAAGAATCCTGTCATGCGTAATGCAAAACAGAATATTATCCTTAAGCGCAAATATGAAATCGTCGGCGCTATCGAAATCCGTCCTCACGACCGCCTGACAAACATTCTTGTGCTGAACATGGGCATCGGAAACATCTTTAAGCGGCCTATCGGAAACAAAAAGGACATTCAGTCCTTTCCTACAGCAACCCCGTATTATTATCTGCCTGAGCCTCGTATCCACGCTATCCGCATCAACCGCTATGAAATTCTCGCTTTCGCTAAAAAAACCAGTCAACCGCTCGCCTGAAAGACGATGCTGAGAGGATTTGAACCTCCGACCTTCGGATCCGCAATCCGACGCTCTATCCAGCTGAGCTACAGCATCATTCGGCATACCGCAATCCACAGATGGCATACCTAAAACCTATAGAATGATATGCGAAAAGCCTTTTTTATGCAATTTCATGCAATAATCGTCATTTGAAGACCGCAGGATCGCTTTTTCGATTCTCCGCTTCTTCGATAACGGCAACGCAACCGGCATCACCGGTATCGAGTATGGATTGCCTGACCGTTCTTCCATCCGGCATCACATAATCCAAGGAAAGCGCATTGAACACGACCACTCTTATGCTGTCGGCATCCTTCGCTTCCAGCGCCTTTTTCAGAATTTCCACTGGCGTTCCGCCGACAAACCTGACCATGCCTTCATTCCTGCTTTCGTATGTCTGGGCCATATACGGCGTCATCGCCTCCGCTTCCGTTTGCGACGATTGCGAAACGGATGAAGATTCGAAAGCCGCTCCATCCTCCGCTTGCACCTGATCCTGCCCGTCATCGGTTTTCTTGCAACTCGCGCACGAAACGCCGAAAAGCATCAAGCAAAGAGCAAGCACCGATACGAGCAGACAATGTCTTGACGATCTCATAATTTTCATTCTAATCATTTTCCCATAAATTTACAATTTCGGAGCGAGGCGGAAGCGCATCGTGAAAAGAATCAGACGCCTAACCTGCTCCTCATGCTTCGTATGTTTGCCCTGACGCACTCCTTGGCTGTTCCGCCGAAGCTGGACCTTTTGCGGACGCAAGCCTCTATGCCGATATCATCGAAAACATCCTTGCCGAACAAGGGGCTGAACGATTTGAATTCATCCAGCGAAAGCTCCTCCAGGCGCTTTTCCCTATCCGATGCGTAGTTCACGATTCTGCCGCAAAGGTTGTAAGCATCCCTGAACGGCATTCCGCGCTTAGTCAAATAGTCCGCCATGTCGGTGGCATTCATATAGCCTTTTTGCGCGGATTCGAGCATTTTATCGGCATTAACGATTAGCGTCCTTATCATATTCGGAAACACATTCAATACGAGCTCAACCGTATCAGCAGCATCGAAGATCGCCTCCTTATCCTCCTGCATATCCTTGTTATAGCATAATGGAAGCGATTTCAAAACGGTAAGCAAGGATACGAGATCCCCGTAAACCCTTCCCGTTTTCCCGCGAATAAGCTCAGCCATATCAGGATTCTTCTTTTGCGGCATTATTGACGAGCCGGTCGAATAGCTTTCCGAAGGCCTTAGAAACGAATATTGCGTGCTCGAATATACGATTATCTCCTCGCACATCCTGGAAGCATGCATCACGAGCAATGAAGAAGCGAATAAGAACTCCGCAGCGAAATCCCTATCGCTAACCGCATCCATGGAATTGGGAATCACCTGCTTCATCCCCAGCAGCTCCGCTTCGTATTCCCTGTTCGTCGGAAAACCGGTTCCAGCCAAAGCACATGCCCCTATAGGCGAACGCATTATCTGCGGCTTAAGAGCGGAAAACCTTTCGAAGTCGCGAAAGAACATCTCGGCATAAGCCATGAGCCAATGGGAGAACAGCACGGGCTGCGCATGCTGCAAATGCGTGAATCCAGGCATTATCACAGACAGATTTTCCTCTGCCTTATCGACGATTGCAAGCACAAGCCCGCTAACAAGACCGATTATGCGATCGTTCGCTTCGTCCAGCCACAGTCTCAAATCCAATACGCATTGGTCGTTTCTGCTTCGGGCCGTATGCATCTTCTTCGCCGCATCGCCGATTCTCGAAACCAATGTCGTTTCTATGAACGAATGGATATCCTCCGCACTTTCGTCTATCGCGACCTTCCCCGAGTCGATGTCGTCTCGAAGCGATTCGAGCGAGGAAATCAGAAGATCGCATTGACCATTAGGGATGATCCCGCATTTGGCGAGCATCTTGACATGTGCAATGCTGCCTTCTATATCC
>CAMOXM010000144.1:0-2751 GCA_946629155.1 uncultured Spirochaetaceae bacterium
GTCTATGACGACATGCTCGCCAAGCCTGCGTATTCCCGTGACTTTTCCAGTTTGAGAGGTTTTCGTATTCTCGATTTCCTCTCCGACCTCGTAAAAATCGCTCTTGGCGGCGGAATTCCTCTTTATGACAAGGCTTTTGCCGATCAGCTCCTGCCGGGTCTTGGCAGCAGACTCGCTTGCATGCGACATACCGCCGGACTGCCCGACTCCCTTATGCCATCCGGATGACGAATGGGACGAATGACGCTCCTGTCTGCTATATGATCGTCCGTAAGCCGTTCGACCGCTCCGATAGCTCCTGTACACATCGCCCACATTCTTGACTTCGTACCTTCCATCTGCAAAATCGTCTATGAATCTCGAAGGCGTAGCGCTGGAATACATTCCGTTTCTGAACCGATTCTCGCTGTAGCTGAGATAGAGATGCTTTTTCGCACGCGTCATCGCAACATACAAAAGACGCCTTTCCTCCTCTATATCGCTCCCTCTGTATGAAGGTATTATTTCGTTTTCAAGCCCTGTGACGAAACAGGTATCGAATTCGAGTCCCTTGGCCGAATGCATGCTCGACAAAACCACTCCGTTTGTCTTGGGAACGTCCGTTTGCGATGCGAGGCTGATGCCTTCCAAATACGCCCTGAAGCTCGACGCGTCCCTTATGCCGCCGTTGTCCTTGATCATCTGCAGAAACGTCCTGATATTGCTCTGCCTTGGCGCCTCGCCCAGAATCTCGTTTTTGCGCAAATCCGAGTCGAAGGACGTCTTATTATCGTCCTCATACATCTTCAGCAATCCGGAATCGATGATAAGCTTGTTGCAAAATGTCTCCGCATCATGCTCGGCCAATGCGGCGTTAGCTTCAGCCACCAACCGGCTCAGCCTTTCGAGCTCGTTCCTCTGGCTCGGCCTCAAACCATCGAAAGCCAATGCCGCATCAAGGACGCTGCCGTCACAGGAAAGCAGATCCAGCATCATAGCATCCGCCGTCTTCTTGCCTATCCCCTTAGGCGGCTTGGACAATATGCGCAGGAAGTTCGACAGGTCCTTGGAGTTGAGCGCCAAAGAAAAATACGCCAGACAGTCTTTTATCTCTTCTTTAGAAAAGAACGAGTCGCCTTTGAATATGCAGCATGGCACGCCTTTCTCCAGAAGAGCCGATTCGAAGCCCGATGACTGCGCATTGTTGCGATAGATTATGCAAACGGTTCCCTGACCTATCAGCTCGGCCGCCATCCTTGCCGTAAGCCTCTCCTCTTCGCGATTGTCCGCATAAATCAGAAGCTTCGGCGTCTCGCCTTCGGGGTTTTGCGTCCACAGAACCTTGTCATTGCGCTTCTCATTCTCCTTTATAAGCGAATTCGAAAGCGAAAGTATCCTTTTCGTGGACCTGTAGTTCTGCTCGAGCTTAACCACATGAGCATCGGGGAATGTCGATTGGAAATCAAGGATATGCTTGTTCTCCGCACCCCTAAAAGCGTAAATGCTCTGATCGTCGTCTCCTACCGCGCACAAATGATTGTCGCCGCCCACCAGCTGTTCGAGAAGCTTGAATTGCATCCTATTCGTATCCTGATACTCATCTACGAATACGAACTTCCACCTGCTTCGCAATTCGTCTCTTATCTGTTCGTTTTCCTCCAACATCCTGCATGACAAGTTTATCAGATCCGGGAAATCGACGCATCCGGTCCTCGAAAGGGCTTCCTCATACTTCCTGAAGTATCCGGCATAATCCTCCTTGGCATCCTCCCATTCCATATAGTTCTCGCTGGAATAGCCGCGATCCTTCGCATCGAGAATCGAAGAAGCGATCACCTTCAGATCCTTCTTCAGCATATCCGGATAGCATGTCTTCAGAAGATCCGCGCTGTCGTCATCCGTATATATGTTGAATCCGTCAATCCCGAGCAAGCCGCCGTATAGCCTGAGAATATAGGAACCGAGCTTATGAAACGTCTTTGCGAAAATCCTGTCGCCATCGACATCCAGCCCTGCCAAAATCCTTTCCTTCATCCCGTTAGCGGCTTTGTTTGAAAAAGTGAGGGCGAGAATGCTGCCGGGATCTACCCCACAATCGTTGACGAGGCGAATGATTCGGGATATCACGGTATGCGTCTTGCCAGATCCCGCGCCGGCTAAAACCAGAATCCTTTTGGAATCGGATAGCACCGCTTCCTTCTGCTGTTCATTAAGTGCGCTTAAATCCATCATAGACGAAAGTACAATCTCCATTCGCCTGAAAGGAAATCCACGCCCGCGCCGATGATGATGCTTACGATCGTCGTATCAAATCCGACTTGAAAGTCCAAAGTCAGGCTCCTTCTGGACAAGGATGAGAAGAGTCCGCCGAGAACCTCATCCTTGCTTTCGTATTCCACACCATACTCGAACTCATCGCTCGCATCATCGCTCTGCTGCCATGCCAGATTCAGCGTCAGCACCATATCAGCCAAAAATACCTGCTCTATCACATAAGATGCTGACAATGCGATGCCGTAAGACTCGCTTATCTGCCGCAAAGGAATGAAAAAATCGTTGAAATAAGAGTATTTGGCATAGTTGCTTCTGACAGCCGGCGAGAATCTGTTCGCATAGAGGGATGCATCAAGTCCGACCAATATGTTTCTGCAGACATTCCGATGATGCATCAGCTTGAAATCGAGCGAATACACCGGAATCGCAGAACGCGACCCGCTCAAGGAAAAATCCGCGCCTGCCGCCGCCTCGAGAAAAATGGTCGAGTGGTTGCTC
>CAMOXM010000145.1:0-2553 GCA_946629155.1 uncultured Spirochaetaceae bacterium
AGGGATATACAAGCGGCTTGTGGGCAGCTTCGCAATCAGCATATCAATAAAAGCGGCCATTTTGACTAATGAAGCTTTGCGCCGTATAATAGAATAGTGTAATGATGATATAAAAAGTGCGGTGAAGAATAGGGGGATTCGATTGTGATTGACCGTTTAGAATCCTTTTTGCAAAAAAACATTGACAGGTTGTTTCATCGAAATATTTCGGGAGAGCTGGAGCCTGCCGCAATACGTAAAGTTTTGGAAAACGAAATTCAGCAACGGCGAAAGCATACACGCAACGGATATATTGTACCCAATACCTATGAAATCAAGCTCGGTACTGAGGACTATCAGCGCCTTTCTTCGGCGAGGCTCATGGAAGATATGATTGTTTTTGTTGAAAAAGCGCTGATTCAGTCAGACAGCTTCATGGACGGTTTCTTGTCCCTGCGTTTAAGAGATGATGCCTCGATGGAGAATGGGAATTTTGAAGTTGCCTCCCATTATGCGGACACGAAGCCGCAAATAGCGGCAGATACTGATTCTAACACCTTAGTGTTGTCACATTCCGATTTTACGCTTCCGCTTAATCTTCCGCCGGTGCGTCGGCTGGCCTCTCTGCGTGTTATCCGAGGTATCGACGCAAAAGCATATCTGGAAATTGGGGAGCGTAAAGTCTACTTGGGGCGCCGAGATCAAAACGACTTCATCTTGACGGATCTCAATGTGTCACGATTGCACGCGTCAATTGAATATGAGCGTCATCGTCATGTCATTCGTGACGCTGGTAGCCTGAACGGATTGTTTGTCAATGGGACGCGTACATCGGACGCGTGCCTTGCACCCGGCGACGAAATTGGATTAGGCAATACATTGCTCCGGTATGAGATTATTTGATACTTCGAAAATACTGTCGGACAGGAGGCGAAGCGTATGGCGGAAGTCTATTTGGCCACGGATATCGGGCCGCGACGGGAATTGAACGAAGATGTCGTAGCTAATTTGGGGCATGAAACATACGTGATCGCCGACGGCATGGGCGGATATGCGGCTGGAGAGGTTGCAAGCCGTATTTTAGCGGATACGGTGCGGGATGTTTTGGCTGAAGAGTCGAGTTTCGACGAAAAAGTCTTGAAAAAAGCGATACTTTGCGGAAACGACGCAATCCTAAAAAAAGTGCACGAAAACCCCAAGTATTCCGGTATGGGGACTACGGCGACCATTTTTCATCGTGAAAATAGCGTAATCGTATGGGCGCATGTGGGCGACAGTAGGCTTTATCTGTTACGGAATCAAATGCTCAAGCAAATTACTCGCGATCACTCGCTAGTTTCCGATCTTGTCGCAAATGGCTCTATCACACAAGAAGAGGCGCGTTTTCATCCGAAGCGTAACGTCATTACGCGAGCTGTTGGCGTTGAAGCAGAGCTAGATGTTGATACAGGCGCCTTTTCGACGATGGAGCGCGATATATTGATGCTCTGCAGCGACGGATTAACTGCTGTGTTATCGGATGAGGATATTTGCGATATGATTCTCATGCCCCCAGGAGGGGAAAACGTGGCTGAACGATTGGTACGAAAAGCCATTGAGGCCGGAAGCCATGATAATATCAGCGCGATTGTCGTAAAGTATGACTGATAAGGTCAGTTATATTGACTATCTGAAGTAATTCAGAGGAACACTGAATAAGCAAGAAGCCTTATCAGCGATTCCGTAGCAAGGTGGAGGGACGTAACGTGGAACGCGGCATTTTGGATCACCGCTATGAACTCCTCGAGCATATCGGCGGCGGTGGAATGGCTGACGTCTATAAAGCCCATGACACGATACTCGATCGCATGGTCGCGGTCAAAATTCTTCATGCCCAGCTTGCCAACGACGAGGAATTTTTGGAGAAGTTTCGGTTGGAAGCAAAAGGTGCGGCGCGATTGTCGCATCCAAATATTGTTGGGATATACGATGTTGGCCATGATGTGGACAAATATTATATAGTAATGGAATATATTGCCGGAGAGACGTTAAAGAAAAAAGTGCAACGAGAAGGCTGCCTTTCCGTGGAAGAAGCTCTTCGCATCGCAAAGGAAATTGCGCGTGCCCTTCGAGAAGCGCATGCTAACAACTTGGTGCACTGTGATATAAAACCGCACAATATTCTCGTTACACCGGATGGACGTGTGAAAGTGGCGGATTTTGGGATTGCGCGCGCTGTCACATCGTCAACGATGACATACAATGGAAATGTCATCGGCTCCGTGCATTACTTTTCCCCGGAACAGGCAAAGGGAACGAAAGTGACGCCAAAATCAGATATTTATTCCCTAGGTGTCGTTCTTTATGAAATGCTGACTGGATCCCTTCCGTTTACAGGTGAAACGACGGTGAGCATCGCCTTAAAGCATTTGCAGGAGGAACCGAAACCGATTTGCCAACACAACCATAAGTTGCCGCCGATGGTTGAAGCTATTGTTCAGAAAGCGATGGCGAAAGAACCGGGGGACCGGCCGAGCAGTGACGAGATGATTGAAGATATTCAGCATACTGAGCGCTTCCTCGGCTTTGAAGGCG